>DUNJ01000066.1 GCA_012839395.1 Tepidimicrobium sp. | reverse complement strand
ACCGTGGAATAAATGCGGTTATTTTTATCATTAAAAGTGACATTTTCACTGAATAAATTTCTATGTTTTTATGTGACATTTTCATTGATTATTGACAACCATTTCAGCACTTTTTGCTAGATCGCGTTAGATATTTCAATATTCCCTCTTCCATTCCATCTATTAAGGACCTTATATAGCCCTCATCCCTAAATCTCAATTCTTCCCTTCCATTGGATAGGTATCCTAGCTCTATCAATAATGAGTTAACATTTATTCCCCTAAATATATAAAAATTTCCCTCCTTCAATCCCCTTAGGAATACATCCCTAGCCTTTAAGCTATTGAATATGGCCTCCCCCAGCTCCCTTCCTTCCATGTCCTTTTTAAAGTAGAACATCTCCAGGCCCTTCATATTGGATCTAGGAAAATAGTCCATATGAAGGCTTATAAATATATCCGGGTATATGCTATTTGCCTTATTCACCCTCTCATTTATGGGAATATAAACATCTTCATCTCTTGTTAGATGGACTGTAGCCCCTAAGCTTTCTAAACTATCCTTTAATTTTATGGATGCTTCCAACACTATATCTTTTTCTAATGTTCCCAATTCAATTCCCTTATGCCCCCAATCCTTACCTCCGTGTCCAGGGTCTATCATAATTATTTTACCAATTAGAGGTTTTTTTATACTAGGAAGCTCCACCTTTTCTATATCCACTCCGGTATAATAATATTTTAATATATCGGTAAAGCCATGTCCTTTTAACCCCATTGTATTAGCACCCCATTGGCAAAGCCCTAACCCATGGCCCATTCCGTTGGATATAAACCTTATACCCGTTGGATATATATCGAATTTGGTACTATTTAATCCCAGTAACTTCAATACCTGTGGCCCTGAAAAACGCTTATCTCCAATCCTCATAGCTCTAACCCTGCCATGCTCATCCTTTTCTATATCCTCTATAAAATTTAGAATCTCAGTTTCATAATTTCCATCTATATCGGGGAATTTTATATCCAATAACCTCTCCAACTCTCCCATTTCAAACTCCTTCTCATCTTTCCAATGAGGTCCCTTCACACAATGATCGCACAGAACCCGGCGTAGGTAGGTCACTTGATTATCCATCACATCTTCCGCATTCTCCGTACTTCCCCCACATAGTACATGATATTTAGCATCTATGGGCTTCTCCTTAAATAAGATCAATATCCCCTCGGTATCCTTCACCGCCTTATCTACCTTCTCCACATTTTTATCATATCTCGAACCCCATATATCTTTATACGCCTCAATGGGCCTTATATTATAATCTATTATATGGTGGGAATTTCTTACCAGATTGGTCCGTATTATAACCGCCTGGGCTTTTAATGCCTCTATATGAAATATTATATCCATCTCTACAGCCAACAACATTCTAACTATCTGGTCAAGGGGCAATTCTATCTCTTCATTAGTTCCTGCATCGTTATACCTAATATATAAACAACCCTTCATTATACTACCCCCCATATATACCTATTTATATATATTATGAAAAAGAGATTGATAGGTGATAAATGTGGTATAATTCCTATAGATGGACAAAAGGAGTGGTTTTTATGAAGGGTACAATCGTATCAGCTTGGGTTAAGACTAGTAGGGCTTTATTTGGCGAAGAACTGGTCAACGAAGCCCTATCCCATTATGGGCTAGATCCTCATAGGGTATTTACTCCCAGCGAAGACATTGAAGATAACAAAGCTATGGGATTTGTAGACTACATAGCAGATAAAATAGGAGAGGATCCCTCTGAGGTTTGGAGACGAATTGGGATAGGGAACATAGAGACCTTTTCCAAGGATTATCCCGCCTTCTTTAGGTATAAAAACCTTTATTCATTCTTGAAGGCCATGTACGATATACACGTGGTAGTAACCAATAGGATCCCTGGAGCCCAACCCCCTATGTTGAATGTTAAGCCATTAGAACGTAATAAGGCGTTGATGAGCTATAAGTCTCCAAGGGAGATGTTTGGATACTTCCATGGGATGCTGGAAGGTGCATCCAGGTATTATGAAGAGGAAATCCAGGTAGAGACATTGGAAAAATCCGCGGGATATACAGTTCTATCCATCACATTTCAAGAGGATATATATACAAGTAAATCCTATAGCTTGAATAAACTATTATCATTGGGCTTTATCAATAAATTGGAACTTAAAATCGGCATAGCTACTCTACTACTGGCAGGATTGCCCATAGCCATCCTAACCCATCATGTAGAGAACAAAATTTTAATCCCTATTATACTTCTGCTATCCTTAATAGTTCCCTCCCTAGTTGGGAAGGGGCTATTGAAGCCTATAGATAGCATATTCAATTCTATAGAAGAAATCGAACAAAAAGATTTATCCTTTGAACGGAATATCGAGACTAAGGATGTATTGGAGAATATAAATAATAGGATGAACCTAATCAAATCCAATATTAAAACCGATTTTGTGGGGTATAAGGGAACGACCGATGAATTAAATGTATTTGCTGATAAATTCAATAGGATATCTGAAAATATGAGTATAACATCCAATGAAATAGGTTCAGTGGTGGAACAAGTAGCCCATGGGGCTATCAGTCAGGCCGAAGAAACGGAGAGCGCTGCCCACCGCCTTAGCGATAGCATAAGCTCGCTAAACGATATTGCCGCTAGGGAAAATAAGGGCAAGGATTATTTGGAAATAGCAGTGGACAAGATAAACTCTGGATTTGGCAGCTTGGAAAATACCTCCAATAGCTTAAACGAGGTTCTGGATGAGTTCTCCAAAGTAAGGGAGAAAGGAGCGATGCTTCAGAATAACGCAAAGAACGTTACCGATATAGTTGGAACAGTGGAAAGGATTGCAGAACAAACCAATCTATTGGCCTTAAATGCCAGTATAGAGGCCTCTAGGGCTGGTGAATATGGACAAGGGTTTACAGTAGTGGCAGATGAGATAAGGAAGTTGGCAGAAGGTTCCAAGAAGGCGGTTCAAAGCATCAACGATCTTTTGGAATCCTTCGTTTTAGAAATAGATGAATTGGCAAAGGATCTGGAAAGACAATATGAGATACTAAAAGGAGAAAATGTCAATTTAACCAACCTATATATGGAGACTAAAGATACAGTCCATAGCATGGAGGACGTATCTACCCTTATAATCCAGCTAATCGATGAACTCAATATGGAGACCGACTCCATGAACCAGATATATCAAGGTATAGAGTCCCTTGCAGCCATAGCCGAGGAAAACTCGGCAGCTAGTCAAGAGGTAAGTGAAAGCGTCATGAGTTATACCGATGAGATACAAAGTATGATAGAAGGCATAGCCGAATTCAAAAAGGTTTCCCAAGAATTTAGCTCCGATCTGGAGAAGTACACCATATAAAAAGGGGGTCAAAAGACCTCCTTTTTATATTACTATCTATTTATTGGCTTTTCCATTATGGTTAATTGTCTGCTACAGCCATCCAACCTAGCTTTTACCCCAAAAGGTATGGTTAGCATAGGCTTACAATGTCCTGCCTGCACATTTGCTATACAAGGCTTCCCAATGGGTGCTATTACATCCATTATTACCTGGTTTAGGCTCAAAGAATAATCCTCTCTGCCATCTCTAGGATTGCAGTTTTTAAAATCCCCCAATATTATACCCTTCGCCTCTTCTAATTTACCAGATAACCTTAAATGGTTAAGCAGCCTGTCGACCCTATAGGGTTGCTCCCCTATCTCCTCAATAAATAATAATCTTCCTCTTAGGTCGATCTCATATGGGGTTCCCAGGGTGCTAACTATTAGGGATAGATTTCCTCCTATAATAGTACCTTCCGCAACCCCTTCATTAATAACCTCAATTCCCTTACCCATGGGATTTTCCAGTTTTCCTTTATCAAATCCATCTTTCATTATTGAACTATATAAGCTACTCTTAGAAAAACAATCCAATCCTCCGGCAATATCCGGTGCAGCCATCGGCCCATGGAACGTTACCAAATTAGTCATCCTATTTAAACCTATATGCAATGCGGTTATATCGCTATAGCCTATGAAAACCTTTGGGTTATTGGCTATCATATTATAGTTTAACAAATCCAATATCCTAAGGGTCCCATATCCGCCTCTTAAGCATATTATTCCATCCACCTCTTCATCTTCAAACATGGAGTTAATATCTTCAGCCCTTAGGCTATCGCTACCTGCAAGGTATCCATACTTTTCATAACAGCTTTTGCCCACTTTCACCCTAAACCCCATATCTACCAGTTGCCTACAAGCCATCTCCACCTTTTTCCTAGTACTGGGGCCAGCTGGTGCAACTATCCCCATTGTATCCCCAAGTACCAACCCCTTCGGCTTTATCATATATGCAATATCCTAGTTGCTATTGCAAAATATACTATTAAGCTTAGGGCATCTACAATGGTGGTTATTAAGGGGCCTGCCATTATGGCTGGGTCTATATTCATCTTCTTAGCTATGATTGGCAATATTGCACCTACAACCTTGGACATTACAACCGTTACAATTAAAGTCATGGATATAGTAAAGGATACGGTAAGCCCTACGTTATCAATCAAATAAACTCTAAAGAAGTTAACTATTGCTAAAAGCGTGCCTACCACTAAGCTAATCCCAAACTCCTTCCATATAACCCTACCTGCATCCTTTAAATCTATCTCTCCTAAGGCAATACCGCGAATTATCAATGTGGATGACTGGCTCCCAGCATTGCCGCCTGTATCCATCAACATAGGTATAAATGCATTCAATACTATTACAGCTTGTAAAACCTCTTCATATTTGCGCACTATTCCCCCGGTAAAGGTAGCCGATATCATCAAGACCATCAACCACGGTAATCTATGCTTTGCCAGGCTAAATATACTGGCATCCAGGTACCTCTCCTCAGTCGGGGACATGGCCGCCATCTTTTGAAAGTCCTCTGTAGTCTCCTGGTCTATTACATCCATTATATCATCTACGGTGATTATCCCCGTAAGCCTATCCTCTTTATCCACTACAGGTAATGCTAAGAACCCATATCGCTTGAATACTCCAGCTACCGTCTCCTGATCATCATGGGTATGTACATATATTACATCCCTATCCATGATCTCCTCTATGGTAGCCTCATCGTCGGCTATCACCAATTTCCTCAAGGATACTATACCCTCTAGCTTTCTATTCATATCAGTAACATAGCAGGTATATACTGTCTCCTTGTCTAATCCGGTCTCCTTTATATAGTCTAGTGCCATCCCTACGGTCATATGCTTCTTTAGATCCACATATTCTATGGTCATTATACTGCCTGCTGATTCCGGTGGATATCTTAAAAATTGATTGATCAGGTTCCTCTCCTCTTCCTTTGAATGCAGCAATATCTTTTTTACCACGTTTGCAGGCATCTCTTCGATTATATCGATCATATCATCGAAGAACAACTCATCCAGTATAAACTTCAGTTCCTTATCATTAACTAGCTCTATTACACTTCTCTGCTGCTCTACCGTAAATCTATTAAATACATCCACTGCTAAATCCTTAGGCAGCATCCTAAATATCAAAAGTCCTGTATGAATATCTAATGACTCCAATAGATCTGCTATATCTACTTCGTTCATATCTTCCAATTCTCTTTTTAATGTTACATACTTCTTCTCCTCAATTAAATACTCCAATCTTCTCTCGTCCAATTTTATCGTCCTCCTTTGGGAAACCAGAGCATGAGTTGATGACTAAGGTTTCCCTATCATTCCTATTGACATCTGATTTTGAATTTTTAACCCTCATATTACATAAGGGCCCAGAATCCATCAGTCACCACCCCCTAAGTTTCCCAAAGAATTCAATAACCTACAATATATAGATTATTAGATTCTAGCCTAAAGTCAAGAAAAAATTTGATCTGGCTGCATCTACAATATACATTATTCTAACACAAAATATGCTTTTTATTAAATACATCCCCCCAAAAAAATAAAGGCGTAGAATGATTATTCTACACCCTTTACTAACATTTCATGAATCTATTAACAGGAGGAGCTATCCCTACCATTTGGAAGAACACTAAATCCTTTTCTAAGCCAGCTATCGCTGTAGTCAATGGTAAAGGAACTGAATGCAGCGGTTAAATCCTCTTCAACTAGGAATGTATACCCCCCAACCTCAGCTGAAATGTCCCCTTCTTTTCGCTCATCCAGAGCCAGGCCAAAGGATGGACCGCCTCAACCATAACCTGCAATATAGATCCTTAATGGTTTATTCTCTTCTCTAGATTCCATAAACTTTTCAAGTTCATCTTTTGCCTTTTCAGTCAAATCAACTCTCATATTAACGCCCCCTATTTATTTTCCTATACCTTGTATATACCCCCTGTAGGTATTGTTAATCATAGAATAAACTATTTATCATATGATGTCAAATAAAATTTTAAAACCCCCTAACTTTCCGTTAGAGGGTTAATCCTTTTACATGGCTCTCCCCGGTATTATCGCATCTACTATTCCAATTACCAACGCTCCTATTATAGCCCCCCATACCGTTATATTGAATCCCGGAACTATGAACTTGGTAGCATATAATATGATGGCAGCTACTATAAATCCAGCAATTCCCCTGCCAAACGGGGTGGCCTCTACCCCGGTGAATTTCTGCACCAGGTGATCCAATACGGCTATAACCACTGCAGCTAATATTAGACTCCATAGGCTATTTATGGAGAAACCCGGGGTCAAAAATGCTGAAATTCCTACCACCACAGCTGTCACCAATAGCCTTATAAGCATCTGTCCTATGTCCCAATCATTATCCCTGTATTCAGTCCTATTTCTATTCTGATTATTATTGTCCATTGGTTCACCTCCTGATATAAGAATCTCCATTTTTTTAATTTTTATACAAAATTATAGGGCTTTTATTTTTAAATTTGATATGTTTATGGTTCACAGGGTATATAATATATGGTAATATGATATTGTAGATTCAATAAAGGAGGTAAGCACAGTGGAGGTTACTAAGGATACAATGATCGGTGAATTGATTCGAAATAAACCAGAAGCAATCGATATATTGATGAGATTTGGACTAGGATGTGTGGGTTGTCCTGCAAGTCAAATGGAGAGCATAGAGGAAGCTGCAATGGTCCATGGTTTAAATCTAGATGAGTTATTAAAGGCCCTAAATGCATAAAACATAAAAAATCTCCTCTTCTGTTTGAATCGAAGAGGAGATTTTTATGTTTATCATTATTTATTAAGTAGTTGGTCTATCTTAGGCTTATCAAAGCCTACCACTTCTTCTCCGTCTATAACCAATACAGGGACTCCCATATGTCCCATTCCCATTAGTTCTTTCCTTGCAGCCTTATCCGTTTGGATATTCTTTTCAATATAAGAAACTCCTTTTTCGTCTAAATAATCCTTAGCCGTAACACAATATGGTCAAGTATTACTTGTAAATATTACCACATTTGCCATTCCAATTCCTCCTCATACCTCATAATATTTGTAATCAAATACTTGAAATTCTTTCCTATACCTATTCTACCCTTCAAGTATATGGATTAATCAAAAACTTTTACTGCATTCATTTGACATAATCCAAGGTCAATATTATAATGGATAAAATTACATTTTTAGAAGGATTGGTGTAAATGCTAAAAAACTATATGGAAATTCTAGTCGATGAAGTTTATAATGAGGTGAAGAACCAGTACGAAGTATGCCAATATGATAATTGTACCGATGATATAAAAGCTATTGCATTAAACGCACTTCCCCCGGCATACTTCCCATCCTACGTTGACGAGGGGGAAAGGAAGTCATTTTTATTAAACCGCCAAATGAAGATTACGGCCCTTGCAAAGATTACAGAGGCCGCACAGATAGTAGCCCAAAGATGTAAAGGATAGATCCTATCTATGTTGCACATGCTCCAATCCCTGGTTGAATAGTTCCAATACATGTTCGTCGTCTAAGGAATATATGAGCATCCTTCCCTCCCTTTTGAACTTAACTAACCTTAAATTTCTTAAAAACCTTAGCTGATGTGATATTGCCGATTGAGTCATGTCCAACAGATATGCAATATCGCATACACATAGAGGTCTCTTTGAAAGAACATATAATATCCTAAGCCTTGTTGGATCTCCTAAAGCTTTAAATATTTGAGATAGATCATATATCACATCCTCTCCATATAAGCTATTCTTTATAGCATTTAAGGTATTCTCATCTGTGGCATATCCGCTACAGATTTCTTTTTTATCCATTTTTGCTTCACCCTCTTCTTCAGTATTCCATATGTTAGTATTCAGGAATCATAGGATTTATAATCCGAACTACCTCTCCAGTCATGGGATCTATATATAGGATCCAATATCCAAACCCGTCTTCCGATTCATACCATGTATTAAACCCCGTAACCCCTCTAAAGGGATGTTCCTCTGTGGTAAACCGCCCAGGTACACCATAGAGATAGTATTTAACATCCTTCCCATCCTTGTATATCCCAAATATATAATGTCCATACTTTTCTATCTGATCTATACATGTGGTAGAACTATTGGCGATGCCATATCTATAATCAGTACCCATTAAATAGTTATAATAGGGTAGGAAGCCCTTATGCAAATCCGTATTACAATCTTCTATCTTCCACCAGCTATATCCATGCAAATATATATTAAATGGATCTACATACGGGAAGAACCTAAGTATGCTGAGTATATAGTCGGTCATCTGATTTTTATGATTCAATTTCCTCATATATTCCAGGGATTTGTAATCTGCTACCTCATCCTCTTTCTCTATTTTCTGAAACCCTTGCCCATCATCCCATTCTTCTGATCCATCTATAGATTCTACCGCTTCAATATCCTCTTCCGAAATTTCTTCTATCTCTTCTAATACTTCATCCACGTCATCTAATTCTTCTATAGTCCCATCAACCTCTTCTCCTAGTTCTCCTATAGCCTCATCTGCTCCATCCTTTTCCTCCAATTCTTCTATTAGCTCATCTACCTTATCCGCTTCTCCTACCGGCCCTGACTTCTCCAGTTCTTCTGTCTCTACAATTTCATCCTCCACTTCTTCCCTATCAAACTTTGCTGCCGATTCTATATCTTCCTCCATCCCCTCCGAGGCCAGATCCTCTTCCCTTTCAACAGGCTGTGTTTTCTCCTCTAAACTAGGGGTCAGCTCCAGCCCCTTCAACTCCTCAACCTTTCCCGAAGTTAACTGCTCTATAAATCTGTCTACTGTTCCATCATCTTGCCCTATATAACCATTTAATAATATAGCCTCATCCTTCCTTATGATAATGGCAGCCAATCTATCGACATGGAACCCTTTGGATTCCAAATCCCTTATATTAAAACTCAAGTTGGTTCTGGTCCTTCCTCTCTCATCTATTATAACCCTACCTAAATCATATTCACCTATCTTCCCTCCAATATCTCCTAGAAAGTATATCCTATAGTCTCCATGGGGCTCACAATTCTCCATATTTAAACTAACAGCTCCCTTAACCCCCCGTATCTCCAATTTGCCGTGACCTTTTGGCTTTATGCCCTCTATATTGGTATAATTATCCCTTAGGATGATGTATTTTCTATAATAGGTAAATTCACCTGACATCATTAACCCCCCTTTAAGCCTTTATATTACTATATGTCTAAGAGGGGCAATATTTTACTAATCTTTGCAAAATGTTCTACTTTTAAATCTTCCGCCCTTTTATTAGGGGGTATATCGGCTGCTTCTAACACCTTCCGTATGTCTTTCTTCTTCAAATTCAACTCTCCAGAAGAGAGAGAGTTTAAGATAGTCTTTCTCCTCTTGCCAAAAGCAGATCTTACCACCTTAAAAAATATTTCCCTATTCACCTTGGGTAGCTCCTGTTTCAACTTCAACTTCATCACCGCGGAATCCACATTAGGCTGAGGCATAAAAACAGTTCTAGGTACATCCATGACTATCTCTGGGTAGGCATAAAAGTTTACAAATACTGAAAGGGAACCATACCTCCTATTACCTGGATCGGCTACTATCCTATCGGCTACCTCCTCCTGTACCATAACTATAATGGTATCTATGCTGAGATCCTCTTCTATCAATCTGGCTATTATAGGAGTGGTTGCATAATATGGAAGGTTGGCTATCACCTTGATAGGTCCTCCCCCCAATTTTTCCTCTATAATGCCTTCTATATTCACTTTCAATATATCTCCATGTACTATCTCTATATTGTCATATCCTCCCAAAGTCTCATCTAAAATCGGCAATAGTCTTTCATCCAATTCTACCGCTACTACCTTCTTAGCATTTAAGCCTATCTCCTCCGTCATGGTTCCCAAACCCGGTCCTATCTCCAGCACATAATCTTCTTTTGTAATCTCCCCAGCCCTGCAGATCCCTTTAACTATATTTCCATCCACTAAAAAATTTTGCCCCAATCCCCTTGAAAATCGAAAACCATACCTATCCAATATCTCCCTTACATATCTGGGGGAATAAAGCCTTCTATCCATTCAAATCCTCCATCCTATTCAGCGCTTGTATAAGCTCCTCCCTATCAATTCCAAAGTTATTCAGCCTATTTAAAAATTGCTTGGAATTGGCATAGCCTATTCCTAATATATCCCCTATCCGCTCCCTCTTCCTTCGGCTATTGAATCCACCTATCAATCCCAACCCTATAAGGTCCATACTGCTAAATTCCTCTTTCCTATCTACAATTGTTGGCCTAGCATTATATATCGCTCCCACTATGTCCTCCTTTGTTGCATTCTCCACCCCTATGTCCCCATCCACCAGCGCCTTATCTTGAGGGAGGAATGCGTGCTTACAGCCCTTTATATTTTTAGATATATCCCTTCGAATTCGCTCCCCTGCATAATCTGGATCCGTCAATATTATGATTCCCCGTCTTTTCGCAATGTTTTTTAAGTTCTGGATAAACTTATCGTCATAACCATAACCCCCTGTAGCTATTACCTCAGCATCCAATGCATTCTTTACAGCTGCAATATCGTCTTTTCCTTCAACTACTATAACTTCCCTTATCAAAACGATCTCCCCTTATTAATACAAGAAGGCCTACAACCCTACTCCAATCCAAATAGCCTTCTAGCATTCTCCGATGTCCTATTAGCTACTTCCTCGAAGGATATGCCCCTCAATTCAGCTATAGTTCCTGCCACATACCTTACATATATAGGTTCATTTCTTTTACCCCTATAGGGTTCTGGAGTTAGATATGGAGAATCGGTCTCGATCAATAATCTATCCAGCGGCACTGCCTTAGCAACCTCTTTAGGCACCCTTGCATTTTTAAAGGTTACAGGTCCTGCTAAGGAGATATAAAACCCTAACTCTATATACTCCATAGCCATCTCCATGCTTCCAGAATAGCAATGTAAAACCCCTTCCAAATTGCCGTCCTGGGCCTCCTTCAATATATCGAAGGTTGCTCCTGCCGCATCCCTGGAATGGATTACCACAGGTAAGTCTATCTCTTTTGCTAACTCTAACTGTTCTATAAATCTCTGCCTTTGAATATCCCTAGGGGATAGATCCCTATAAAAATCCAATCCAATCTCCCCTATAGCTACCACCTTATCCCTACTAGCTAAAGATTTTAGGGTATCTATCGTGGAATCACTCATCTCCTTAGTCGAATGAGGATGTACCCCTACGGCCGCATATATATTGTCATAATCCTCTGATAAAGATACAGATCTTATACTGGATTGTAAATCGGCCCCTATGTTTATTACCAAATCCACTCCATTTTCCTTCAAAGAGCTTATTAGATGATCCCTATCCCTATCATATCTTCCATCATCTAGATGAACATGACTATCTATTAGCATATAATAACCCCTTCCATATAGTGTTTCATCTAAAATATTATATCATAAAAGCCTTAAGAGAATTCCCTTAAGGCTCTACATTTTAAACTATGATATGATAGCACCTGAATCTATATCCTCCAATGTGGATAAGAGGGTCAGCTCTCCATCCTTTTCAGCTGCCAATATCATACCGTTGGATTCCTCCCCCCTTAGCTTAATGGGCTTTAAGTTGGCCACTATTACTACCTTCTTGCCCACTAGCTCTTCTGGCTTATAGTATTTCTTTATTCCCGCTACCACCTGCCTTCTCTCATTCCCCACCTTCAACTGCAATATCAATAGCTTATCGGCTTTGGGGTGTTCCTTTGCTTCCACTACCTCTGCCACTTTAAACTTTATCTTAGCAAAATCATCTATGGTTATAAACTGTTCTTCCACGGATTCCTTCTCCTTCCTACGCTGCCTTTCCAACCTCTCCTCTATCAGCTTTTCATTTGCCTCATTATGCCTTACCAATTCCTTCTCTATATCCAACCTGGGGAATAGTACATCTCCTCTTTTCACCTTGACTCCTGCTTTCATAAGACCCCACTCCTTGGCATCTTCCCAATTAACCTCGGGCTCTAGTCCCAATTGATCCAATATCAGTTTGGAGGTGTTCTCCATAAACGGATTGATCAATATAGATACTATCCTTATGCTTTCCACCAGGTTGTATAGAACCGTATTCAGCCTATCCTTATCCTCTTTTATCAATATCCAAGGAGTAGTCTCATCAATATATTTATTGGTCCTCCTAATCAGTTTCCAAATCTCCTCCAGCGCCTGGCTATAGTTTAACCTATCCATATTGTCCTCTACTTTTTTAGCTGCATCTATAGCTATTTTTATAAGGGATTTATCTATTTCCTCTTCTTTGTCTGGCGATGGCAATAGTCCTTCATTGTATTTTTCTACCATGGTGATTGTTCTGCTCACTAAATTCCCCAAGTCATTGGCTAAATCCGAATTCAATCGCTGTAAAAACTTCTCCCTAGAAAAGGATCCATCTCTACCAAAGGAAAATTCCCTCAATAGGAAGTATTTAAATGCATCTATACCATATAACTCAATTAAGGGCTCTGGATATATTACATTACCCTTAGACTTAGACATCTTATCCTCTTCAAATAGTATCCAGCCATGGCCAAATACCTTCTTTGGCAACTCTATATCCAATGCCATTAACACCGCTGGCCATATTATGGTATGGAAGCGAACTATCTCCTTCCCTACTAGATGAACATCTGCAGGCCAATACTTTTTGAATTTGGAATCATCCTTAGAACCATACCCTAAAGCGGTTATATAGCATAATAAGGCATCTATCCATACATATACTATATGTTTTGAATCGAATGGTACCCGTATACCCCAATCGAAGCTGGTCCTAGATACGCAGAGATCCTCCAACCCCTCCTTTAAGAAATTGTTTAGCATCTCGTTCCTTCTAGAATCTGGCTGTACAAATTCTGGGTTGTTCTTGTATAGCTCTATTATCCTATCCCTATACTTAGATAGTCTGAAAAAATATGCCTCCTCGTCAGTCAAATGAACATCCCTTCCACAATCGGGACATTTTCCATCATCCAACTGACTTTCCGCCCAAAATGCCTCACAAGGTGTGCAATATAGCCCTTCGTACTTGGACTTATATATATCTCCTTGCTCATATAGCTTTTCAAACACCTTTTGCACACTTCTTTCATGGGCTTCATCGGTAGTCCTTATAAATTCATCATAGGATATATCTAACATCCTCCAAAGTTTCTTTATATCCTCTACTATTCCATCTATATATTCCTTTGGCTTCATACCATTTTCCTGGGCCTTTTGCAATATTTTCTGTCCATGTTCATCGGAACCGGTTACAAGATATGCATCATATCCTTGAGCCCGCTTAAACCTCTTTAAAGTATCTGCTGCTACCGTAGTATATGTGTGGCCTATATGTAGGTTATCGCTTGGATAATATATAGGCGTCGTTATATAGAACTTTTTCACATTCATCCCTCCCGTATTGATTTAAAGTAAAAAAACCCTCATCTCCCATAGAGACGAAGGTTCAATTTCGTGTTACCACTCTAATTCGCCCAAGCTTCGCAACTTGGACCTTTAAAGGTTATTATATAACCCTGCACTTGATAACGGATGCCACCGTTACGACCTACTAGCCTTCGATCGCAAGGTTTAGGGGCCATATTCAGTCCAACCCTCAACACCGGTTTTCACCTATCCCGGCTCTCTAATGTATTGGATTGCACCTACTATTCCCTTCATCACCTTTGCCTATAAGTTTTACCTCTATAACGGATTATATACTTCAATAATATACAGTAATTTGCAATTATTGTCAAGATAAAGCCAACCAAACTGTGGAAAATGCGCATAGCATCAATATACCTGCCTGAAGGTCTGATCCAGATCGCCTATAATATCATTTACATCCTCTATGCCAACGGATATCCTTACCATACTTTCGGTAAAACCAAACCGCTCCAGTTGCTCTACTGGGTAACCCCTATGGGTCATAGCAGCTGGTACCTCTATTAGCGTTTCACAATCCCCAAGGCTTACTGCCAATTTAATAAGTTGAAGACCTTCTACGATTTTTACCGCCTTCTCCAATCCACCCTCCACCTCAAAGCTTATAATGGCTCCAAATCCATTCATCTGCTTCCTGGCAATATCATATCCTTTAAAATCCTCAATACCCGGATAGTATACCTGCCGAACCCTTGGATTCTCCTGTAAGTATTTTGCTAACACCATGGCATTTGACTCGTGTTGTTTCATCCTAATCCCTAATGTCTTTAGTCCCCGCAATAGAAGCCAGGCATCAAAGGGGCTCATAACCCCCCCAAATTCACACATATAGTCAAACTTCAACCTATGGATATAATCCTCGTCCATAGATATGGCAACCCCTCCTACCACATCCCCATGGCCGCATATATACTTGGTTGCACTGTGGACTACCACATCGGCTCCCAATATAAGTGGATTTTGAAAATAAGGCGATGCAAAGGTATTGTCCACTACTACCTTTATATCCTCCTCCTTAGCTCTCTTTACCACTTCCCGAATATCTATTATAGATAGATCTGGGTTGGATGGACTTTCAAAATATATAACCTTGGTGTTTTGATCTATAGCCTCCTCTAGCTCTTCTAAATGGGTCAAATCTACCAGCTTATATCCTATTCCGTATCTAGGTAATAGCTGGGTTGCTAATGTATAGCTAGAACCATAAAGAGTTCTATGGATTATCACATTATCCCCTAGCTTTAGGAGAGAAAATAATGTGGAGGATATAGCCGCCATTCCCGAAGAAAAGGCTACCGCTCCCTTACCATATTCCAACTGGGCCATCCTATTTTCAAACAGCCTTAGGGTTGGATTATTCCCCCTGGTATAAACATAATCGTCGGATTCAAAGGACATAGTCCGCTCCACATGATCTATATCATCAAATACAAAGGTGGAAGTTTGAAATATTGGAGGATTTAGTGCATTGTCTGGATTCTTTCCATCACTGCCTCCATGTATCGCTCTTGTGTTAAAACCATAATCATTCATATAATAACCTCCAGTCTTCGCCTACAGCTCCATTAAGGAGTTGCTGCAATTGCAGTTGTCTTTATTTAAACCTTCCCTAAACACCTCCATAAATACCTGGGTTAGCCTCTCCCTATTCGCCTCTATAGTCCCCTGTATATCGTGCAATGTAATCTCTCCAGCCATTCCGGTGCACCAATTGGATACTATCCCAATAGCCGAGTAACAGATTCCCAACTCCTTAGCCAACACTACCTCTGGCACATTGGTCATTCCCACCACATCGCCGCCCAATCTTTTAAACATCTGTATCTCCTGGGCCGTTTCAAACCTTGGTCCCTCAGTACATACATAGACCCCACTGCCCCCTATGACCAATCCTTCCCTTTTGGCCATATCATAAAACCTATCTATCAAGTTCTTACAATAAGGATGGCTCATATCCACATGTCTTACCGGTTCATTTCCACCCTCAAAGAAGGTTAATGGCCTGGATTTGGTGAAATCTAAAAAATCTTCTATAACTACAATATCCCCTGGTTTATAGTTTTCATTACAAGACCCCACTGCCACAGTAGAATAGATATACTCCACTCCTGCCCTCTTCAATGCCATCATATTGGCCCTATAATTTATCAGGTGGGGAGGAACCGAATGATCCTTTCCATGTCTAGCCAAAAACACTATATCCTCTCCGTCTATATCCAATATATCCAACTCAACCTGGCCATACATAGTGTCTACTACCTTCTTTGTAACTATATTCCCTGCTTTATAAACACCGGTACCTCCAATTATGGCCTTTCCCATATTAACACCCCCTACTTCAGTCTTCCTATCTCCTCCCTAAATGGTGGCCTTATAATCCCCTTCTCCGTTATTATGCCAGTTATATTCTCATTTGGGGTTATATCAAAGGCTGGATTGTATACATCAATCCCCTCCGGCGCAATTCTAATCCCACCTATATGGGTAATCTCCTTATAGCTCCTCTCCTCTATCTGAATATCATCCCCAGTTTTAATTTCAAAATCTATGGTAGTAGTAGGGGCCACTATGTAGAAGGGAACTCCATAAACTTTAGCTACTACCGATAACATAAAGGTCCCAATCTTATTAGCTGTGTCCCCATTTGAGGCTATCCTATCGGCACCTACAAGGATTATATCTATCTTCCCATCCCTTATCAATGTAGCTGCTACATTATCTGCAATCAATTTAGTAGGTATCTCCTCCTGAACTAATTCCCAAGCGGTGAGTTTACTCCCTTGTAGCCTGGGCCTAGTCTCATCTACATAGACAAATATATTCTTTCTAGTATAATGAGCTTCCCTAATTACCCCCAATGCCGTTCCATAAGCCACAGTGGCAAGAGCCCCCGTATTGCAATGGGTCAATATGTTATCCCCTTGCTCTATTACGCTATTCCCATATCGAGCCATAGCTTTATTGCTCCTAATATCTTCATCATATATACTATTGGCCTCTCTCAATAGCATTTCACATATATCCACTGTTTCTAGGTCCTTACTCCTCTCTACCGCTTTCCTCATCCTATCAATAGCCCACATAAGGTTCACCGCCGTAGGTCTAGACCTATTCAGTATATCCAATGCATTATGTAGTTTTTCAAAGAATATGGGCTTTTCCTCCTCTTTAAATTCATCAGCCGCCAATACCGCACCATAGGCAGCCGTTACCCCTATAGCCGGTGCCCCCCTTACCACCATATCCTTTATGGCAAAGTCCACATCCCTATAATCCCTACACTCAAATATCTCATATGTAGTGGGAAGCTTTCTTTGATCGATTAAATACAATATATTATCCTTAAATTCAATAGATTTAAACTTATTCACCCTATCCCCTCCTATGGATCTTATCCTATACCATCCTGATCCTATTAGCCCTATATATTATAATAACATAATATTTTTTAAATAATTTCCATTATGCATATTGAAGATTAAATTCAACCACCCTTTGTATGATCTCTAAAATTGTTACGAAAACTTAACAATTTTTATCCTATTTCCTTATCCACCTATTTATGAGAATATACCTATCCCCTACATCCCGCTTCATTACCGAGGTTGAAGGCGTTTTACAACATTCTGAATATATTGAATGCTATAGGGAATAATAGTTTTCGTATGGTATAAGTTCTATTTTTTAGTATCTTTATGCCACTTTTTGGGCAAAAAAGTTGACAGCAAAATTTATTTTGCATAGAATACAAGGCAGTTAAAAAAACAGGAGGGAAAAACATGGAAGATATTTCAGAGGACAAGTCAAGTCGTTTTAAAATACTGACTATCCTCGCTATAGTAGCCAGTTTGACCTTAGGAATATATATGTACAGGGCTAAGGAGGTCACCATCATAATAGATGGCAAGACAATTGAGGTAGTATCCTACCATAGTACTGTAGAAGACCTTCTGAAGTCAGAGGAGATAGTATTAGCCGATGGTGCATATATAAACCTTCCTTTAGATGCCAAATTAGAACACAATTCACATATTATAATAAAGCAGCCAAAATATTATACATTAATCATAGGTAAAGAGAAGGAAGAGGTGAAATCCGTACACGTTAACGTCAAGGATATATTGAAGGACTTAAATATATCTTTGGGGAAAAACGACTATACCATACCATCATTAAGCGAAGATGTGCCCAATGGAGGAGAAATACAGGTATTTAGAGTAAAGGAAGTAGTTGAAAATGTTGAAAAAAGCATTCCCCATGAAAAGATAGTTAACAAGTCGGATAAGCTGGATATTGGAGTTTCAAAGGTAGTGCAAAAAGGACAAGACGGAATAAAAAATATAGAGATAAAGAAGGTATTTGAAAATGATAAGCTTGTTTCTGAGGACATTTTAGGGGAGGAAGTGGTTAAAAAACCGATTCCCGAAATAGTGGAAGAGGGTACAAAGGAAAAAACAACTCCCAAAAATTCAGCCCCTTCCAAACCTCAGATGGCCTCAAGGGGTGGCCTGAACGCCCGAAAAATAGTTACCATGACGGCAACAGGATATGATCTATCCTTCGCAAGTTGCGGTAAGAATCCCGGGGATAGGGGCTATGGTATAACAGCTTCTGGAACCCGGGCAAGGAGAGGCACTGTATCCGTCGACCCAAGGGTAATACCCCTAGGTACTAAGCTATATATAGAAAGCCTAGATGGTACTAAGGACTATGGCTACGCTATAGCGGAGGATACTGGTGGAGCTATCAAAGGAAATAGGATAGACCTATTTTTCGATACCGCCAGCGAAGCTAGAAGATTTGGTAGGCGAAGTGTAAAAGTGCATATTTTAAACTAAAAGGCTAGGGAAAACCCCTAGCTTTTTTATTCTTTTTTCTATCCTTAAATAATTTGCTATTAACATAGTTTCCTCACTATCGGAATGAAAATTAGCCACTCTACTATTACATATTTGCCTAATATATTTGAAATAATATGAATACCCTGATAACTTGTCAACATATAGGGTATATCCATAGTATGAAGCATATAAGGAGGGTGTTTTATGGTTCGCATTGGAATATTGGTAGGTAGCTTAAGAAAAGATTCTTATAATATGAAGATCGCAAGATACATAATGAAAAACTATAAGGATAAGGCCTATTTTCAAATAATTGATATTGAAGATTTCCCCTTGTTTAATGAGGATCTAGAGGATAATGTGCCCAGGCCTATATTACATGCTAGAGGGCAAATCAAAAACAAGGATGGAATCATAATTATATCTCCAGAGTATAACCATTCCATCCCTGGAGTTTTGAAAAACGCCTTGGATTGGTTTTCGAGAGATGATTATGTAATGATGAAAAAGCCCTACATGCTTATGGGAGCATCTAGTGGCGGTATAGGGACAGCCAGAATGCAAGGTCATCTTAGGCAGGTGCTAAACTCAGGCGCTTTTCAAATGTATAGCATGCCAAATAATGAGTTCTTATTTGCACGAATTCAAGACCATATGGATGAAGATGGAAATCTAACCAATCAAAGTACTATAAAAAAATTAGACAACAGGATTGATAGTTTCCTTCAATTTATAGAGATTATCCAATCATCTAATAGGTAGGCAATTATTTTACCTCATAAAGCAATAAAGCTAGATCCCTGATTGCTAAAGGTATTGATCTAGCAGGTATCTAGCTTTAAGATAGTGTTTATTAGTTATTTAAAGAATCCCATCATCCTTTAGTTCCCTTATTGCATTTTTTATAGCCGTCTTAATGATCATATACAATATAATTGAAGGTATAAAAAGATATAGAAATAGCATAATCAGACTAGCCAATGAACCCATTACTTGAATACCCCCTTAATATTTGATCCTAACATATTCCACCTATACCCATGATACTATATTCTAATTTATTAATCCATTTCCTTTTTAACTTAACCTGCATCGAGTTTAAATTAAATGAAAACACTTATAATAATAGTAGCCAAGTGATCCTTTGATCACTTGGCTACTAATCGCTGACCTATTGGCCTTCATATACAAGCTTGTTATAATTATCTTTTATTAAAAACACCTTCTCTACTTCATCATCGATCAATTCTCCTATATCCTTCCTTGTGCAAATCCTCGCACTAATGCTACAATTAGAACTTAAACTCCTAGGCACCGGCATAAGTTCACATTCTATGTCTTTCCTATTGCATTTTCGCTTAAACTTAATAGCACCCGAATGAGTAAAGAATAAGATCATATATTCCATGTCTATTTTCTAGCCTCAAGCGTAAATATATCCCCTTCTTCCTTAACCAACACCGAATATCCAGAATGCTTTAAAAACCTTTCTACATTTTCCCTAGCTGTATTATTATCTACAAGTATATCCAGTCCATCTGGGCTTGAATCCAGTGCATTCTTAGTCATCAATACAGGCTGAGGACAGCTCATACCACATGTATCAATTTTTTTCATCATACCATCTCCCTTGTTTTTAATCGTTTTTTAACTAAACCCTCTGAATTAACATAGGAGATAACTCCTAAGAATACAAAACATATGATTACAGCTATCTTACCATTTGCCGTAACCCCTTCTGCACTTGAAGCTAATCCAAAGTTATGAGCTATAGCAGCACCTACCAACATTCCCATTACCGATACTACGGAATCGGTATTTCCCTCTCCCGACAAAATAAGCTGTCTAAGAGGGCAGCCACCTAGTAAGATCGATCCCCAACCCACCAATGTCATTCCTAAGAAGTTCCATAGACCATCGGTATGAGCTACAGGCTGACCTTCAAATCCTAATGTAAAATAGCCAAAGATCTTATTTGCAATAAAGCTAAATACTATTATTGATACAAATCCAAGTAACAGATATGAGTCCTTAAATAAAATCATATCCCTAGTGCCACCAACCATGCATAATCTAGTTCTTTGGGCTAACACCCCCACTATCAAGCCTGCTATAAGGGACATAGCCATAGGTGCAGTTAATGAACCTGGCCCACTTTCGCTAAAGAATATAGAGGTAGGGGCAACTAGAAGTAATATAAACAACCCTACATTCACAACCGGAAAAACATATCCCTCACTTCCAGCCAATCTATAGTTCCTTTTAAGGTTAAATCCCTTGTTTAAGAATTGAACGCCAATAAATATTCCAAAAATAAATCCAGCTATTCCAAATATAGCATTTAGATCTCCACCACCTAACCTTAATACCATCCTTAAAGGACATCCTAAAAATATTAACGCCCCTATCATTACTACTGTCCCCAATATAAATCTAATAAAAGGCGAAGATCCACCCCTCGATTCAAACTCCCTGCTTTTAAAGGATATAATAAAGGCGCCTAATACAAGTCCTATAACCTCTGGCCTTATGTACTGAACCACTTCTGCCCTATGTAAGCCTATACCTCCAGCTATATCCCTTATAAAGCAAGCTATGCAAAATCCCATGTTAGCAGGATTTCCAAAATGTACGAGTAATACGGATATTATTCCCACTAATCCCCCTGCAAGGATAATTCCTTTTCTCCCCTTCATTATGCACCCTCCTTTTCCATATTCTTTACCAACATTTTAACAATGCTGGTTTCTAATGTAAAATAAAATTTGTTAATAGCTTCCAACCATCCTATAAAAAAAGCATATAATCATTGTCCAGTATCCTGCCAAGTAATATAATGGTTGTATAGTTATCAATCTATTTATTTTAATGGCTAGAAGGGGTAATATTATGAATCATGTTTATTTAGACAATGGGGCCACCTCTTATCCTAAGGCACCTGGTGTGGCGGAGAATATCTCCAATTATATTTTAAATATAGGGACCAATGTAGGCCGTGGGGCATATAGCTTATCCTATAAGGCTGAAAATGTTGTATATGAGACACGTGAACTCATATGTGAACTGTTTAATTTTAATAAACCTGAAAATGTTATATTCACGAAAAATATAACGGAAAGCATGAATGTACTAATAAAAGGGCTATTAAAGGCAGGAGATCATGTTATCGTATCATCTATGGAACATAATTCGGTGATGAGACCCTTAAATTCATTAAGGGGCAAAGTTACATATACTAAGGTTCAATGTAATAAATTGGGGGAACTAGATGTTGAAGATGTAAGAGGCTCAATTAAATACAATACCAAAGCCATAATAATGTCTCATGCTTCCAATGTTTGTGGCACTATTTTAAATTTGGAAAAGGTAGGCCAACTATGTAAAGAACATGATATATTTTTTATAATCGATAGTGCCCAAACCGCTGGATCTTTGGATGTAGATTATTTATCTTTGCATGCAGATGCTATTGGGTTTACAGGCCATAAAGGCCTATTAGGGCCTCAAGGGATAGGGGGATTTATAATTGGCGATAAAATGGCTAGGGAGATGAGCACCCTTATTGAAGGTGGCACCGGGAGTCTATCCACTGCTGAGATACAGCCAGAATATATGCCCGATAAGTTTGAAGCGGGAACTTTAAATATTCCAGGCATATATGGATTAAATGCAGCATTAAAATACCTATTAAACTATGATATTAAAAATATTAGAGAAAAAGAAGCATATCTGACAGATCAATTTTTAGAGGGTTTATTCAATATAGAAGGAATTGAACTTATAGGCAAAAAAATATCCGACGGTAGAACCGGGATAATATCTGTAAACTTTCTAAATAATGATAATGGCCTTGTTGCACATAGGCTCAGCAAAGAATATGGTATTATGAGTAGAAGCGGTTTACATTGTGCGCCATCAGCCCATAAAACCCTAGGGACTTTTCCGAAAGGTACGGTGAGATTCTCAATAAGCCATTTTACAACTCCCAAAGAAATAGATTTTGCAATAGATTGTATAGCTAAAATTGGAGTAGGGAAGAATTAACTGATCTATTGTAAGCACTATCGGCAGCAATTTAATTACCACTTGCAGCCATTGAATAAGCCCCATAGGCCGGCATAGCATAAGGAGTTTTAATAATAGATGCTATCCTAATTTAACAGCGCTATATAATGAAATAGTACCAAACAAGGTATTGATTCGCTTATTCTCTACTACCTCGTCAAAACCTGCTTCTTCTATAATCTTAGGAAGTAAACCTTTCACATTATCGGATGTGTTGGCAAATCCATCAAAAATTTGTATAGGCAAAAACATCCCTCGCATAAGGATGTTTTGTGCTTTACCGAAATCTAGAATGTGAAGCTCTCCACCACGCCTTAATATCCTATGAATTCCTTTTAATGCTGCTATCTTTTGGTCTCTAGCCAAATGGTGAAATACAAGGCTGGATAGTACCTTATCAAACATTTTATCTCCGTAGGGTAGTAAAATACCATCATATGAGTTTAAAAATATTTCATGCCCGCTATCTTTTACCTTCTCTTGAGCAATTTTCAATATATTAGAATCAATATCCACCCCATAAGCAATAGCGTTAGGAAATCTCTCTTTTACCATAATTAATAATGTTCCAGTACCACATCCAAAATCTAGTATGATATCGCTATCTTTAATGTTAGCTTGAAATAGCAAGGCCTCCCTAAATCTTTTTTCTACCATCGAAAGCTTCATTAAAGGATCAAAAAAACGGGTAAGCCAATCAAACTTCAATGCTGGAACAAACCTCGGTTTTTCCCTCATGTTTTAACTATTCTCCTATCATTATTTATAATTTATTATATGATTTGCCTCCTGATTATATCTATCTACTTTTCAGGAGCACCTTCACTCACCGCTTCCAATATACTTAAGTTTCTCCAAAGTTTTATTACATCAAAGCTATATCATCTCTACAAATCCATAATTACCTCCTCATCCAATATCTTCTTCCTTTTTCTCCAATCTGGCATCAAAGAAGTTAAGAAGGTATAGAAATTACTATCATGGTTTTTATATTTAAAATGAATCAGCTCATGGAGAACCACATAGTCTATACAATGTTTTGGTGCTTTGATTAATTCTGAGTTTAATATTATAGTCTTATTTTGTCTATGACAAGACCCCCATCTTAACTTCATGTTTCTTATCTTTAATTGTGGCTTTAAAATATTATAATGCTTAACTAGTTTATACATTCTATCCAAGGACTCATTAAAATGAATATTTGCTTTTTCATAGAGCCAGTCATTAAGCAATTTTTCCTTTTTCTTAAAATCATTTTTATCTTTTACATACATATAAATAAATCCTCTAAAATACTTTACAGTTTCAATTTTTGATTTTTTTACCCTTAATCTATATTGCTTACCTAAATATCTAAAAGACTCTCCACTTACATATTTTCTTTCAGACTTTATCTCTGGCTCAAATTTTTTAAAATAATTTACATTCTTTACTATCCATGAACCTTTTTCTTTAACAAATTCTTTAATGTACTTTAATGGTACATCATCATTGGCTGATACTGCAATGCTCATATCTGGCCTAACATTTAGATTAATGTTTTTTACATTCTTTCTCTCCAATTCAAAATATATCTCTTTATCTCCATAGTTTACCATATGTTTTGTCATTATCTCACCCTCTAGTACCTGCTTAAAGCTACAGTTTTTATCTCTTTCAATATCTTATCTATTTGGTCAAAATCCAGGTCTATATTGTTCTCATATGCAAAATCAAATAATAAGTCCTCTATTTCTTGCTCTATTGTATTGTGTACATCTATATTATCATGCCAGTCTCTTTTAGTATTTTCATTTACAATGTTTTCAATTAATATAGAAAGTTCAGCTATTTGCTCTTGACTTAAATTTTTACTTTTTTCTACTCCATAGGCTTCATCTGCTTCTTTAATTATATCTGCTGTTACTCCATAAAAAGCCTGAGCATTGGGTTCATCTTTAATATTATCTGGATATATTATACCAGATTCACCTTTTTGATACTTATCTTTCATGTCATTCATTCTATCAAAGTATTCTCTTTCACTAATTCTCTTATCTTTATAGGCCTTTAGTGTTTCCTCAATTCGCTCGGAAAACTCCTTATAATATGCAGGGTTTTCATCCCATTTTTCATTTATACTTTTGGTCATCCTAGTTCTTATGGCATCTGCTCTTGCCCTTGGTGAACCTAATCTATTAAGTTCTTCTTCAAAGCCTTTTTTATCTAAAATGTCTACTGGATTAGTTATTCTAATTATATCTTCAGCAGCTATATAATTATCCATTAACTTCTGCATCTTTGATTCGTATTCTTTGTGGTCTATAGTATCTGAGTATCTAATTTTTACGCTCTTCCTTAATTCTTGATAAAACTTAAAATCTCTCTTATATTTATTTATTTCCTCTTGACTTAAGGAATTATATACCCTTTCAGACTCTAAAGCTAATTTCAAGTATCTACCAAAGCTACTAAGGCTTTCATAGAATTTCTCTCTTAATTCTTCATTTTCTAATAATACTTCATGCTCTTCTGCATCATTCTTATTGTTAACAGATATGAATATATTGATTAAATCAGTATAATGTTGTCTTAATGAACCTACTATACTTATTACATCATATAAAGCACCCTTTAAGTCCTTAGGGTCAAAATTCTCAAGTCCTGCTCCAGAGTACATTTCCATAGCTTCATCTAATCTATCTAATAAGCCTCTATAATCTATAATTATTCCATAGTCTTTCCCTTCATATAGCCTATTGACCCTTGCTATGGCCTGTAATAGGGTATGTTCCTTCATAGGTTTATCTATATACATAATAGTGGCTCTGGGAGCATCAAAACCAGTTAGTAATTTATCTACTACGATTAATAAGTCTAAATCATCCCCGTTTACAAACTCATCTTTAATAGATTCTTCGTAATTCTCCTCACTTCCATACCTATCCATCATCCTATCCCAGTATCCTTTTACCATATCCTTTGATTCTTCATCTACTGCATCATGGCCTTCTCTTTGGTCTGGGGGAGATATGACCACTGCCGCATTTAAGTCCCCAGCTTCCTCAAAGTATTTTAAATACCTTATGGCCTCTGCTTTACTATTAGTGGCAAGCATTGCCTTAAACTGGGAGCCTTGAGTCTTATAATTATCTACGAAATGTCTATTAATATCATAGGCTATTAAAGCAAGCCTTTGGTCAGAAGATGCTATCCTTTCAAATTGACTCCATTTTTTCATAACCTCTTCTTTTTGCCTATCATTTAAGTCTTTAGTTATCATTTCAAGCCTTGCATCAATAGCCTTTCTATTGACAGTTTGTTCAACCATTTTCCCTTCATATAATAGTGGGACTATGGTCTTATCCCTAACTCCATCTGCTATAGTATAGGTATGGATTAGCTCACCAAATTTTATCATAGTGTTTTTATCTTTTTTCATAAGGGGAGTCCCTGTAAAGCCTAGATAACAGGCATTGGGGAATATTTGCTTCATCTTAATATGCAGCTCCCCATACTGAGTTCTATGGGATTCATCTACCAAGACAAATATTTCTTTAGATGGAATTGGTTCTTGGTGCCGTGCCGCTGTGTCGAATTTATGCACTAAGGTAGTTACTATATCTGCCTGATTATCATTTATTAATTCTATTAAATGTCTTCCTGTAGTAGCTCTACTGGCTTTAAGCCTCGTATGATTAAAGGTTTGATTAATTTGTTTATCTAGATTTACCCTATCAGTAACTACAACTACCCTTGGAGTAGAGTCCCTTAGTTCTGATAAAATATATTTAGAAAACATAACCATAGTTAAAGATTTTCCACTACCTTGAGTATGCCAAATTACTCCTGACTTTCTATTGCCATTTTCATCTCTTTTATCTATAGTTTTAGTAATTTCCTTTACTGCAAAAAACTGTTGATACCTAGCTACTTTCTTTATATTTTTATCGTAAAGGACAAAGTATTTTGTAAGCTCAATTAGTCTTTCTGGATGGAAGAGGGATATTATATTTTTATCCTGGTTGGTAGCTAGTCTATTAAATACAGTTTTACTTAAATTTTCTTGCAGCCAATCTTCGTATTCTTCTTTCCATACTGACCAAAATCTTCTTGGAGTATAGCAGGTTCCGTATTTTGTTTGATTTTTATTAGTAGCCATTAATATTTGACTATATTTAAATAAATGGGGAGCATAGTCATTACCTTGATTTCTTAACATCTGCTCTATACCTTGTCTTATATCTATGGAAGACCTTTTACACTCTATAACTCCAAAGGGAATACCATTTACAAATAGAACTATATCTGGTCTAATATTCCCTTCCCCATCTTCCCTTTCTACTGTAAACTCTTCTACTACATGAAATACATTATTATATGGTTCATCCCAATCTATATATTTTAAAGAAAAGGACCTTCTAGAGCCATCAGGAAGATTTTCCTCATAGCTCCTACCTAGCATTAGGGTATCGTATATTTTTTCATTAGTCCGAACTAATCCATCAGTTAAAGGTTCGTCTAAATCTTTAATAGCTTGTTCAATATTTTTTTCGCTGAATTTATAGGTCTGTCCTTTGTATTTATATTCATTAAGTTCTATTAGTTTCTCCTTTAATATATCTGTTAGAAGTACATTATAGAGATTTCCCCTCATTCTTTCTGCTTCTTCTGGTGGAATATAGGTATATCCTAAGTTTTCTAATACTTCTACAGCAGGTTTTTGGCTAATGTTTTCTTCGTTAAAAGGATTTCCTCCATACATATTTTCACCTCTTTAATAGATGTGCTAAAAATGCCCAAAGTATTTTTTATACCTTGAGCATTTTTAGCCTATTTGTTAGTTTTGTGTTTTTTCTTCTATTTCCTCTATTTCTTTTCTGGTTAGATTTGTAACCTCCATTATTTGTTCTATTGACATTCCCATGCTGATTAATTTTTTCGCCATAACTTTTCTTTCTTCTATTCTACCTTGGTTTATACCTTGTTCTATACCCTTGGCTATACCTTGTTCTATACCCTTGGCTATGCCTTTTTGTTCCCTCGCTTGTAAAATGGTCATAATCTTTTCACCCTTTCCGTCCAATTCTTGAATTTTCCTTATAATATCTTCTTCAGTCAAGTTTTTATTTGCAGATGAATAGTAAATTAATATTGTATCTATTAATGAATACAATTCCTCATGGAACATATAAATATATTATATCAGAAAATGTTTCTTTTAGCTTTTCATCCACAAAATTTCCATCTATTTTTTCTAAACTATCCATATCTAAAATATCCAATACTTCCTTTGGTAAATTATTTTCTATTACATCTTTTGCTATTTCCTTTTTACCGAACAATTTTTTAAATGTAGTATCGTGGGGATTAGCTATCTTATTTGCCTTTTTATTATTCTTATCATCTGTTGACATAATTTTACCTCCTAGGATTTTACTCTAATTATGCCAGTTAATAATAATTGCATAAGACCTTTTTTCTGTAGTTTTACTTGTTCTAGTTCTTGATTTAGTAGGTCTATTTCTTTGTCGGCTGTGGATAGGATTTGGGCTATGGCTTTTTGTTCTTGGAGTGGGGGAGAATTAAAAGTCATTTCTTTCAAAAATTTGAAATGTCTATTATATCCCGTATCTGGTATTCTTTTAATCAATAAATGATAGTAATAAAATTTAATATCAAATTTCTTTTTGGTTATGAGTAGTTGTGTGCCATCAGCCCCCACAATAAAATCAAAATCTACATATTTCATTTCCCTTGTATGATCTCCAAATACGATAATTCCTTCAGATTTTATTTTTAATAGCTTATCTTTTTGATTAGAATAAGCAATAATTTTGTTTTTCCCCTGATCTACAACAGGGTATAAGCCATCCTCTAGATAATCTCTTGTTTTAATTTGATATTTTTTAGATGGAATCCTAGAAAATACCATATCAAACCTTACCTCTTCCCACTCCCCATCAAACCCAGCTAATCTTACCTCTCCTGTTAAGAGTTT
>DUNJ01000241.1 GCA_012839395.1 Tepidimicrobium sp. | reverse complement strand
CCCTTAATCCTTCTAGCTGGCTGCCTGAGGCGGCTTTTTGATGCCCATTTTACAGAGAGTGATCTAGAAAACAGGATATTATGGGAATGAAGGGAAAATATCATATGTAGGGTAATCGGTATTTTGACCAGCAGAGCAAGGAGGAGATAATATGGATGCCCTGCAGGCAATCAGAACTCGAAGGAGTATAAGGAAGTACGAGGACAAACCGATCCCCAACGACATACTGAAAACCATCGTTGATTGTGGCCGTCTCGCTGCCAGTGGCCGCAATGAACAGCCTTGGGAGTTTGTCGTAACAACCGATCCAGAAATCAAGCGGAGGATTGCCGAGGCGACGGATTATGGGAGATTCATCGCTGAAGCCGCGGCTTGTATCTCTGTATTTTGCCGTGACACAACATTTTATATAGAAGATGGCTCCGCAGCTACACAAAACATTCTGGTAGGCGCATGGGCCTTGGGAATTGGCACCTGCTGGATTGCGGGAGACAAAAAACATTACGCCCCCACTATTGGGAAAATCGTCGGAGCTCCAGACAACACCAAGCTGGTTGCCCTTATTGCCTTGGGCTACCCAGCCGAACAACCAACTAGATCCAAACGGGAATTAGAGGATGTTATCCATTGGGACACTTTCTAGCATGTACTGTTCATATAGCCAAGATGCATTGGGCTGGGTAGAAAGTGCTGATTTCACGTAAATCGAGGGGAGGGATGGTGCATAATCTTCCCACTCTTGTAGACCATGGCGGGATGATGCACCTAGTAGGATGAAAAGCAAGCGGATAATCGGGCTGCTGGCCCTTTTGGCACTCACACTCACTCTGGCAGGCTGTACAGTGTCCGGGACAGTACACTTAACCTTTCAGCCACAAGATGTAGTTGAGCTAACTCTGCAAGATGCAGAGGTCTACCGCCGCTGGTATGGAGCAGATCCCCATGCCAATAATCTCTCCTTTCGAGTCTATGTAAGAGACAGATATGTTGGAACCATACCTAGGGATGGTACTTATGTTGAGATCCCAGTGGGGAAGCCTAGATTTCTCCATCACTCACTGCGTTTTGACCCCAGCAAATATCGGTATCCCCCGGATATCCGCATAGAAGTCTGGGACCATGGCTATTCACCTCGGGATAGGAAGCAACATGTTGATGATTTGTTTATCCCGTATCGGGCATGGCAAGAGCAATATACCAGTGGTAAATACGTCTATATTCGTTATAGTGTCAGGATTGAGCGAAGGTAATTCCCTGCGGGCGATTACCTCGCCATCACCCCAGATGGGCGGGTCCCATCAAATGATCAGATGGCTTTATTAATGAGGGAGTGCCCTCGGAAAGGACACTCCCTTTTTTGCATCCCAACTGCTCATCGGTAGTTGATTGGCCGATGGCTCACTCAACGACGATTATACGTCCTTCTACCTCGGGCGCAGTAGTACCCTGACTAGCTACGTAATTGGCTACGGCATCCCTCAGCATGTCACCAGTCTCGACTAGCACTTTAGCCGAAGTAAACATGGTATAGCCATCGCCACCTGCAGCAATAAAGTCATTGGTGGCCACTGTATAAGTTTTGTCTAGATTTAGACCTTCGCCCCTGACCAGGACATCGATCACCCGAGTGCCTGGCTCCCTGGAAGGATCAAACATG
>DUNJ01000224.1 GCA_012839395.1 Tepidimicrobium sp. | reverse complement strand
TCATCTCAGAAGACCCCATCAAAGATGGGCTTAATTGGTATACCTATGCTATCTCTAACCCACTCATGTATGTGGATTCTACAGGATTGGCTGCAGTATTTTTGCTTCACGGACTTAATAGCGGTGGAGAGAAAGAGTGGGGAAACATGGTCTCTTACCTCGAGGCTACTAATGACTTTATAACAGGAGGCATAATTCAGGGTGGAACAGGTTTTCAAAATAAAAAATTGTTTGATTCTGAGGATATAGTGAAAATTGAAAAAGCTATAGGAGTGGACTTTGACAAAATTAAGGATACAGAACTTTTGAAACCTTTTATTCAAGCCAAAGTAGCGGAACTTGATGAGCAGGGTATTGATGTTTTATTTATGCTGGATTTCACTAATAACCAAGGTGATTTTCGAAATCAAGGTGCAGAATTGAAAAAAGCCATCGACTTGGTTAACCCAAAAGGTCATAAGGCTAATGTTCTTGCACATAGTATGGGAAGTTTAGGTACAGCGTCTTACATTTCCGGTATTTCAGGGGTGGACTACGAAAATGATATAAATACCTTCATTGCTATTGGTGCCCCATTTAAAGGGAGTTCCTGGGCCTTTGCGGCAGATCTAGCTGGAGACTTTCTTCCTGGAGATCTAAGAAGACACGGAACTGCATATCATAATTTAAGACCTGATAGTAAAGCGATAAATCAGTTGCAAAAGGCGTGGAATAATAAATCGCATAATGTGAATTTTCATTCCCTACAATGCACAGCAGGCGATCTAGTGGTGTCTTGGAACAGTTCTACATCTTTAAAAGGTGGAAAGAATCATGGTCTTACCTTTACGATACACACAAGGCAAACAAAGAATTTAGATTATCAAAAAGCAACCTATCAACTTTTACGAAACGGTACGATAGAATATAACTATACCCTTAAGGATCTAACTTGGTGGGAACGGTTCAGGCTCAATCATCTGGGCCCAGCTTATGAAACAATGCTTTGGCGTTTAACTAGATAGTTTAGAATCTAGAACGTAGTTGAGTTCTCATGTTTCTTTAGGAAAAGCAGGAAAAGAATTTCCAAGATGAGTTCATCAACTGCGTCATCCTTATTCGAATATAAGTTGATATTGCACAAGTATAAGATCTTTACTTAGGGAGGCAAATCATGAGGAAAGTAGCAGTGTTTTTATTAATATTAATTTTGATTGGATCGGTATCCTGTAGTGCATTTTTTAATAGAAAGGTTGTCACTACTAAAATATATGATGAGAAGATTAAAACAACACTTTTATCTCCAGATAAAGAAATTCTCTTGATTGTCAATGACAGTGATGAATTGGTGCTCTATAATTTGAAAACAGACGAAGTTATAACTAAGTATGAATTAGTTACTAGCGAATATTTTAGCGGAAGCCATGCTATTAGATGGGGATTAGATAACAAGATTTATTTTACAAGAAACTTTTTGGATAGTAACGGAGAATACGTGGGTTCTAAACAATATGAAACTGAAAATTTTGTGGAATTTAAAAAAATACATGAATATATCGAGACACAAGAATGGTGGTGTAGTCTCTAACACTCTTCGGCCACTTCTCTCCCAGATTGCGTGACCGTATTCTAAAGGGAAGATGAAGCCTAGTCTTCCCAAACTAGGCGCATCAG
>DUNJ01000065.1 GCA_012839395.1 Tepidimicrobium sp. | reverse complement strand
GGATGGAAAAAAATTATATGAAGGCCCCCTAGCCCTTTATAGCCTCATCTATATTTGTATATATATCTATTAATTTTAATAATCCGGACATCTTCAATATCCTATTTATATTTGAATTGGTACTAACTATCGATATCCTCCCCTTCTCCTCACTACAATTCCTATACCTTCCCATTATCAGTCCAATCCCCGAACTATCCATAAAACTTAACTTCCTTAAATCTAACACCATATTCAATAAGTTATTATTATAATACTGCCTATCAATCCTCTTCCTTGCATATTCCGAGGTATGGTGATCCAACTCCCCTTCCAATATCACCACTAAGCTATCCCCTATGATATTCATCGATATTCGCAAAATATCCCCTCCCAAATTGTACTCCCTATTATAGTTCTAGCTTCAATTAAAAAATCCTTCCTAGAAAAAGAACTACTTTTGTTGCAAAAAGTAAAAAAAGAGTCTAAATAGACTCTTTTTTACTTCCGCAATATTCTATTACATATTTTTACAAGCTAATACAACTTGGCTAAGTAGTATCGATGTTGTAACCGCCCCTACTCCGCCAGGAACAGGAGTGATTTTATCAACTAGAGGTTCAACCTTATCTAGGTCCGCATCTCCGCTCAGCTTACCATCCTCATCCAGACTTACACCCACATCTATTACTATAGATCTATCGGTAAAGTACTTTTCATCGAAAAACTTAGCGCTTCCTAACGCAACAACTACTACATCCGCATTTCTCGTAATCTCATCTAGCTTTTGGGTCCTAGAATGACATATAGTAACGGTGGCATTTTCATTCAACAGCATCATAGCCAATGGCTTTCCTACCACCATACTCCTGTTTATAACCACCACATTTTTGCCTTCCAATGGTATGTCGTAGAACTTTAAAGTTTCCATAGCGGCCTTAGGCGTACAAGGTGCGAAACCATCCAAATTTCCTTCAAATATTTTTTCCAGGTTTAGCGGATGCATACAGTCTACGTCTTTGGCTGGACTTATAGCCTCCCTAACTGCATCATCGTCGATATGATCTGGCAGGGGCCTGAATACCAAAATCCCCGATATTTCCTGATCTTCGTTCAATTCCTCAATCAGTTCAATCAATTCCTCTGTCTTAATATTCAAATCCCTCTCAAATACCTTAGACTGGATACCTATATTATCGCAATTCTTTATTATGCTCCTCTCGTAGGATATATCTCCTGGATTATCACCTAATCTAACGATCCCCAAAGTGGGTATTTTCCCCTCCTCTTTCAGTGCTTCAATATCCCTTCGCATGGTATCCTTGATGCTAGCAGCTACTTCCTTTCCTCTTAACAATTCGGCCATAGATCTTATTCCCCCTAATCTTTTATATTTTTCCTCAAACCCAATTGGATTCCATTATAAAAAATGTATAGGTATCCAATCGGTTAGATTTGCTAATCCTCTCGTTCCCCAAGATTATCCATATCCATTATATTATAGTTTCATACTTCATTCAATACCTCCATGGGAGAACCTCTCCCATATTTACATTACACTCAGAAGGCGCATATCGGTATATCTTATCCTCTGAAGTCCTATTTTCCTTATTTATGTATTCTATCCTCCTGTCTAGCCATCCATAGATGGATCATCTGTCGCCGGTTCGACATGGACCATACAATGCTTAACATCGCAGATTCTCTCCTCTATAACATCGTGCACCTTTTCAGCAATATCATGACCTTCCTTTACGGTAATATCTCCATCTACAAATATCTCAATATCCACATATATCTTGTTTCCAAATATTCTAGTTCTAAAGTCCTTGATCTTCTTAACACCCTCCACTGAAAGAGCCATATCCTCTATCTTTAAAAGGATTTTATCATCAGCAGATTCATCTACCAATCCCCTAATCGATTTAATATACAGATCTACTCCCACCTTGATTATAAATATGCTCACCATTATGGCAGCTATAGGGTCCAAAGCCTTAAAGCCCATTCTCGCTCCAAATATTCCTACCAAGCTGCCTACAGAAGATAGTGCATCAGACCTATGGTGCCAAGCATCCGCCTCCATGGATATACTTCCTATCTTCCTAGCCACCCTGCTAGTATACCAATACATACCTTCCTTGGTTGCTATGGATGCTATAGCAGCGGCCAAGGCTATCTTCCCCGGTGTTTGAATATCACCACTTTTCAAAACCTTAATACCCCCATAACCAATAAATAATCCGGTAGCTACTAAGAAAATGCTAAGCAATTTAGCAAATACCGGCTCATACCTCTCATGTCCATAGGGATGCCTTTCATCTGCTTCCTTAGAAGATATTTTCAATCCTAGCAACACTATAAAGGTTGTAAACACATCGGATATGGTATGTATCCCATCAGCCAACATAGCGCTACTCTTACCTATTATTCCAGCTACAACTTTAATTATGGATAACACTACATTTATAATTATGGTAACAATCGATGCCTTTGCTCCCAACCTATAATCATTCATAAGTTAATACCTCCATGATAGTATAATATGTCTATCATCGGCTAAATATAAATTTATATGCTATATTGGTATATACCCTGGTAGGGCATAAAATCAACTATTTTGATTAAACAGGGCGGTTTTTTGCCTATTACTTTCTCAATTGTAGCTTTTTATATTATTTTTCTGCATATTGGGTATTAATAACCTGTATTCAATTATCATAATATGAAAGTAGGAATGCATATGGAAAAGAGATTTCTTGCACCTTCAGAGGTTGTCAAGTCAATAATTGCCGCCTCAGAAACAAAGGCCAACCTATCTGCAGCTAGGCTATTGCTTCTAGGAATCATGGCAGGGATATATATTGGTTTTGGAGGCTTTGCATATATAGTGGTTATGCAAACATTGGGCAACATAGATATGGGTTTAATGAAATTTTTAGGAGCTTCCGTGTTTCCCGTAGGCCTTATGTTAGTCGTATTCTCGGGAAGCGAACTGTTTACTGGAAACAACCTAATGACCTTAGCGTTGATGGATGGAAAAATATCCGTCAAAGGTCTATTGAGAAACTGGGTTTTAGTATACCTGGGAAACCTAGCAGGTTCCTTGGTCCTTGCATTTATGATATGTAGATCCAACCTAGTAGATCAAAACGTACTAAACATGGTATTAGGCATTGGAGCCACTAAAACATCCTTAAGCTTTAAAACAGCATTTATAAGGGGAGTACTTTGCAACATATTGGTGGTACTCAGCGTATGGGTCAGTTCAGAACCTCAAGAGGTTGTCTCCAGAATATTCTCCATATGGTTCCCCATAATGCTATTCATAATATCTGGATATGAACATAGCGTAGCCAATATGTTCTTTCTCCCATTGGCAAAGTATGCTGGCCTAGCCATAAGCTGGGGAGATATATGGGTTTCAAACCTTATACCGGTAACTTTGGGCAATATTGTAGGAGGAGGTATAATAATACCTGCTGTATACTATACAGCCCATATACTTCCACTAGAAAGTTGATAAAACTCCTGAGAGATAAACTCAGGAGTTTTATCAACTCTGTCCATATTAATTTTCTATACCTAAGATAATTATCTTATGGATTTTAATTTAGCTATATCAAATGCATTTTTAGTCGTTAATATTTCCATGGTGTTGAGATCCTTTCGAAGATCCACCACCTCATCAAGAACCGTCTGAATTTCAACATGCAGCTCATCAGCTAAAAGTTCAATATCACCTTTTGTTGCAAAATCCTTTAAATCTTCCTTGGTTGCAAAATCCTTTAAGTCTTCCTTGGTTGCAAAATCCCTTAAATCTTCCTTGGTTGCAAAATCCTTTAGGTCTTCTTTGGTTGCAAAATCCTTTAGGTCTTCTTTGGTTGCAAAATCCTTTAGGTCTTCTTTGGTTGCAAAATCCTTTAAATCTTCCTTGGTTGCCATATCTACTTTTATTTCTTGTACTTCTAAATATAATTTTTCTAGCAATTCAAAAACTCCGTTATCCATTCCAATGCCACCCCCCACCTACATTCCCTTAATCTATTATACCATCTATTTGTTAAAATTTTCAATGGAATACTATATATAATAAAGGTGTAGCTATTAATAGGGACAATGTAACCCTTTCAATCCATATTATAACAATATCCTTCAAAGTCAATGGAATCTCCGTAGACAATATGCAAGGTATGGAGGCTGCAAAAAATAGAATTTCCGATACACTAACCACTGCTATTATAAACCTAGTGATAAAAGGGGCATCTTTTACAACAACGGCTGGTAATAACATCTCCGATATGCTTATAGCGCTAGCCTTTGCTGCCAAAAATGGTTCTGGTATCCTCCATATTGCCGTAATTGGATAGAATATATATCCCAATATATCAAAGAAAGATGTATAGTTCACCACTATAAGCCCAAGTACCCCAATAGATATTATATTAGGAGCAATGGATATGGCCAATTTCATCCCATCCTTTAGATTCCTTAAAATATTTCTAAATAGAGGAGATGAGCCCCCCATCGCCACCATAGCCTCTCCCCATGCCAATTTAAATGGATTTCCCTTTAAATCTGGCTCTACCTCTCCAGGCACATCATCATAATATATTTCCGGCTTCCTGCTTAATGGATATATCCTAGATGTTATGGCCGTAACTACAAAAGTAACTGCTAAACTAAATAGAAAGTAAAATGTCCAATATTCAATTATTCCAGATGTCCTAGCCACTATTATCATTATAGTAACCGCTACTGTAGCAAACCCAGATCCCACTATGGAAGCCTCCCGCATGGTATATCTCCCCTCCTTATATGCCCTGTCAGTAAGCAAAAGAGCTACTGAATAACTTCCAACGATGGCGGTTATAGCATCTATTGCCGAACGTCCTGGCGTTCTCCAAATAGGTTTCATAATAGGCCTCATCAAAACTCCTATGAATTCCATCAAGCCATAATCCATTATAAATGCCAAAAATATTGAACCTATAGGGATTATGGTAGTCACAGGTATCACTATGTTTTCATATATAAATGGAATCATATCTGGCTCTAATAATGAAACTGGTCCTATATTAAAGAACATCATGAAAAAAAATATAACACCTACAATATTCAGCATAGAAAATACAGTAGCAGTCCCATCCCTATTCCAATCTCCAGCGATAAAGGGATATATGGTTCCAGCAGATATCAAAATCCCCCCGTATATAGGCATATAATAGGGTAAACCTTTCACCATATCTACCAGATGGTCTATTGGGATGGTCCTCACCCCATTTAATTCTATAGGTATAAAAAACATAAATATACCTATAAGGCTATATATTATGAATTTTAAAACATGGCTACTCTTTCTGCCAGTTTCAGTCCTATTCATAACTATATCCTCCTTTCAGCAATAGATGTATATGTATAAAAAACCACTACCCTTTGGGGTAATGGCTTTTATCCTAATTGATGCCCATTGCAGCCGGCAACCTATTTAACAAGATCTTAGTCACATAGGCATATAAAGGTATTTGTACAATCTGAGTTACTACCCTTCCCGGTACCGTGGTTATCATAGGTACGGAAAACAATAGCTGCATGAAATAAGGCGTTAAGAATATAGATGTAACTACCTGGCCTACAGTTATTGCAATCAATAACTTCCATATATTGGTCTTAGATTCCCTGTCCTTAAACATGCCCATTATCAAGCCTGGCAATATCCCAGTTAATGCTGCAACCGCTGTAAAATGTGGCATATATGGGCCCATCGGATTGATGGCAAAGCCTACAAAATCTCCTATCGCTCCAACTATTCCCCCTGCTATAGGCCCAAATACTATGCCGGTAAATATAAGAGGATAGCTTCCGAAGCCTATTCTTACCATTTC
>DUNJ01000222.1 GCA_012839395.1 Tepidimicrobium sp. | reverse complement strand
TTTCTTTCCTCATAATCCATATTGCACAAAACTTAAAATTTAATATACTAGAATCTAAATTAAAAGAAAAGACTGGTATAGAAAAATTAAACTTGGATATTTTAAAAACTCTAAATCTATACAATAGGGATGAATATTATAATATTGCTGCAGAATTATTAGCCGATAGTAATAATATGGAGTTTTGTGGTATTGATATTGTTAGATTTGGTAGAGATATAAATCAAATCCTATATAGGGAAACTATTAATAAAATTTCTCTATTAAGTCAATATGACAGGGCTATAGAAATCTTTCAACAATATTATCACTATGAGGAAATAAAGGGTTATAGTAGGGTGAAAAAGGAATTAATCCCCAAGGAAGCATTTCGGGAGGCTTTAGCTAATGCAATAGTACATAGGATATGGGATATAAATGCATTTATCCAAATATCCATGTATGAAAATAGAATTGAAATTAATTCACCAGGGGGTTTACCAGAGGGTATTTCCAAAGAAGAATATTTATATGGAAATATATCAGTGTTAAGAAATCCCATAATAGCTAGTGTGTTTTATAGGTTAGATATTATAGAAAAATTTGGAACAGGGATAGCTAGGATCAATAATGAATATGCCAATAGTATATCCAAACCCAGCTTTGAAATTAGCGAGACTAATATAAAAATAACTCTACCGGTCATAGATGAAAATATCCTAGATTTCTCAAAGGATGAAATTGCTGTAATAGATATTTTAAAGGAAGATAGAGAGTTTTCACGAAAGGAAATAGATGCAAAAACAGGCTTTAATAAAACTAAGACCCTGAGAATATTAAATAATCTTATAGACAAAAACATAGTTGAAAAAATTGGCCAGGGGCCGGGAACTAGCTATAAATTTAAATAATAGATGGCAGGTGTAATTTATGTCAGATTTGAACTTAAAACAAATTGAAGATAAATTAAATAATGAGTTTAGTAAAGAAACTAGAACTATTATATTTTGGTACGATGAAAAACAGGAGTTTATAAATGATATAGAAAATTTAAATCTTGAAAATGCTAAAATTCATCATTTAACCCCAACAAATTTGTTTAAGACTAAGATGATGTTAGAACGAAGGGATAAAAAAAACAATTTCCTCATATATGCACCCTTTGAGAAACCAGAAAATAGAGAAAACCATTTAGCAGATACTATTCTTTACTCTAAAGAATTTTTTGCGGATAAAGTTTCACTTTTAGCAGTAGATTTAGGTATAGATTCAGCTTATAAGCCAATATTAGAAAAGCATATCAAATTTTTTAATGCGCAGAGTAGAACTAAACGGTTTTATGAGTTAGAAGTAGATAGTTATAATGAGGAAACCATAGAAATAGCCTTATTGTCAGCTGCAACTAGGTCTAAAGTGGCGAACTTTGAAGAGGTTGTAAGAATTATATTATCTGAAGGCTTACACGAGAACAAGCATATAGAGGAACTGGCTAAATATGATTTGGAGGAAGTGTTTTGGAGGCATTGTAAAAATAATTTTTCATATATAGATGAAGAACCTAATCTTATAAAGTTTTCCATACATTTGCTATTGACCTATGCGAAACATCAAATAGGCAAAAACTTGCCCTCTAATCTAAAGAAATATATCCTAAACAAGCCGGGAACTGTAATGGCTTTTCTAGATCAGATGATGAACAGTAGTTTATATCAATCAAATTTTAGGGATATTTCTTATGAGGTGTATAGGAATATAAATGGAGAAGAAGTATTTAGGGATTATGATATTGAAAACTTATTGAATGTGGATGTATTTAAAGATATAGATGAAATAATAATTGATTGGATATTAGATAGAATTTTTGATGAAAATTTAAATGCAGAAGTAGAAGGTTTAAATATACCTGAGGTATGTAAAAATAGAAAGTTTAAGCATTTTAGAGATCTTTATAAGGATGAATATGATGTTTTAATAAATGCTTACTATTTAATTAAAAATAAAGACTTTAAGCCTAAAGATAATATAGTAGATTTGGTGGCAGAATATGATAGTACCTATTATAAATTAGATACTTATTACAGGAGATTTTATTATCATTTAGACAGGGTTGAAACAAAAAATAAATTCGAGGAACTAGAAACCATAGTTGAAAATATATATACAAATTGTTACTTAGATGTAATCTCTAAAGAATTTAGTAATAAATTAGATTATGAGAAATTGAAAGACAAGTATAAATTACAAAAAAACTTTTATAATAATTTTGTATCGGGGCAAGACGGAAGAGTTGTAGTTATAATCTCTGATGCATTTAGATACGAAATAGCCAAAGAACTAATGGAAAGATTTAAATTAAACGAAAAAGTTGAAGCTAAGATAGAGCCCCAAATTGGAGTATTACCAAGCTATACTGGATTAGGTATGGCAGCCCTTTTACCTAATAAAAATATAAAAATGGATAATGATTATAGAGTTTATGTTGACGATATGCCTACTAGTAATTTGCTTGAAAGAAGGGCTATATTACAAAACAGAAATCCGAAAAGTGATTGTATACAGTATGATGATTTAATAAAAATGAGAAAAGGGGAAATGAGAGAGTTTTTTTTAGGTAAAGAAATTATTTATATATACCATGATGAAATAGATGCAAGAGCCCATAGTGTAGAAGACAAAGTATTTGATGCATGTAATGAAACTTTGGAGGCTATGGAAGATATCATAAGAATACTTACAAACAATGTATCTACAACTAGATTCATAATCACAGCAGATCACGGCTTTATATACACTAGGGGGAAAAATGTAGAAGCAGATAAAATAGATAGATTTTTCGCAAAGGAAGATAGGATTAACAAAAGATTTATAATTTCAAGCCAAAAATACGATATATTTGGCACAAAAAACATTTTAGTATCTGATGTCCTAGGTAATTATGATGAAAGGGTTATCACTATGCCCCTAACCTCAAATGTGTTTAAAACACAAGGTGGAGGGCAGAATTTTGTTCATGGTGGTAGCTCGCCTCAAGAGATAATAGTTCCTGTAATTGAAGTTAGAACGGTGAGAGGTGCCGTAGAGGTGGAAAAAGTAAAAATATCTCTTATAAGTATGATATCTAAAATAACTAGTTTATTACTCAGTTTAGACTTTGTACAGCAAGAACCAGTATCAGATATTATGAAAGAAGCTACCTACAAGATTGCCTTCATAGATGATGAAGGTGAATTAATTTCCAATGAAGAAATATATGTAGCTAAAAGTAGGTCTAAGAACTCATCAGATCGTATATTTAACTTGAAGTTTAGACTTAGAAATCAAAGATATAGTAGAGATGGAAAATATTATTTCACAATAAGGGATGAAGAAACAGGCATAGAGGTTCATAGGAAACAGGTAGTGATAGATATAGCTTTTGCAGATGATTTTGGATTTGATATATAAGGGGGAGTTAAATGCCTAGTAAATTTATAAATCATTTTGCTGGCAAGATCGTAAGAAAGGATCTAACCAAAAGAATAAAGGAAGGCGCAAATGTTCCAGTATATGTACTGGAATATTTGCTAGGTATGTATTGCTCATCTCAAGATGAAAAGATAATAGAACAAGGAGTTCAGAATGTAAAAGATATATTGTCTAGAAATTATGTAAGGCCTGATGAATCACAGAAAATAATTTCAAAACTTAGAGAGATCGGTAGCTACACCGTTATAGATAAGTTAACAGTAAAGTTGAATTATAGAACTGACACCTATGAAGCGGAATTTTCAAATTTAGGACTTGATGGAGTTCCCATATCCAATACCTATCCTTCAAAATATGAAAGGCTTTTAGCAGGAGGAATCTGGTGCATAGTACAGATGGAATACTTCTATGATGAAGGAGATAAAAATAGAGTCCCCTTTATTATAAACAAATTAACCCCTGTTCAGATGCCTAGTATTGATATGGATGAATTTAAAAGGGCTAGGGAAGAGTTTACAACTGATGAATGGATAGATATTGTTTTAAGAAGTACTGGAATGGAACCTAATAAACTTAATGAAAGGGAAAAATGGTTGCATTTAATTAGACTAGTTCCCCTCGTGGAAAATAACTACAATTTTTGTGAACTTGGGCCGAGAGGTACAGGTAAATCTCATATATATAAGGAGATTTCCCCAAATTCTAAATTAGCTACGGTGGTTTGTCCACCTGAAACCAATATAGAATTTGGGGAAATCTCCTTATATATATGAGATTTACCTGTACCTCTCGGCCCAAGTTCACAAAAATTGTATTTAATTAGACTAGTTCCCCTCG
>DUNJ01000064.1 GCA_012839395.1 Tepidimicrobium sp. | reverse complement strand
TTGATACCCCCTATTTTTTATCAATAATTGACGATATTTTATTGCCAAGGTATTGGATACCTTGAACCAATATTATTATCAAGACCACCGATACTATCATTATATCGGTTTGAAATCTATACAATCCATATCTAATCGCTAAGTTTCCCAAGCCGCCTCCTCCTATAGCCCCTGCCATGGCAGAGTATCCAATTAGATTTATGATGGTTATGGTTATACCGAGTATCAAAGAAGGCATAGCCTCGGGAATAAGGACTTTAAAAATTATTTGAGGTGTAGTAGCCCCCATAGAAAGGCTTAATTCAATTACTCCTCTATCCACTTCTTTTAGAGAACTCTCTATTATCCTTGCAACAAATGGTGCAGCTGCAATGGATAATGGTACTATGGTAGCAGTTGTCCCTATGGATTTTCCTACAATCAATCTCGATATGGGGAAAACCAAGATCATAAGAATTATGAATGGGAAGGAGCGTAGTATATTGATTATGCTATTTAAAACATTGTTTAATAAGGGTTTTTCCCATATACCATCTTTTTCTGTAATCACCAATAGTATTCCTAATGGGAATCCCATTATAAGAGAAAATAATGTGGAAAACGCCACCATAAATAAGGTTTCCAATAGGGAAGGAATAACCAATTCAGCCATTTATATCACCTCCACATCTACATTTTGCTTTTTAAGATAATCTATTGCATCTTCTATCTTGTCCTTTTCTCCTAGAAGTTCCAGTATTAGATATCCTACACTGGTGCTCATCAGTTCGTTTATATTCCCAGATAAGATATTTGCATGTATATCAAAGTTTTTAATCATTTCAGAAACTATGGGTTTCTTAGCGCTATCTCCTAAGTAACTTAATCGAATTAAGGTGCCTGTAGATTTTTTAGATTTTATGATTTCCTCCTCTATATCAAAGTCCAGACCGCTGATAAAGGTTTTAGCGGTTTTAGTCTTTGGGTTTCTAAATAGTTTATCCACCTTATTGCTTTCAATTATCCGCCCATCTTCGATAATTGCTACCTTATCACATATATCCTTGACTACTTCCATTTGGTGGGTGATAAGAACTATGGTGAGGTTGAATTCTTTCCTTATCCTATTGAGCAGATCCAATATGGATTTTGTAGTCTTCGGATCCAGTGCAGAGGTTCCCTCATCACTTAGCAATATCTTAGGATTATTGGCTAGGGCTCTCGCTATTGCCACCCTCTGTTTTTGCCCGCCACTTAGCTGGGCTGGATAAGAATTTTTTTTATCCATCAATTCTACATAATCGAGAAGAGTATTTACCCTAGATTCAATTTCGGTTTTGCTTTTGCTCTCCAGTTCCAACGGAAAGGCTATATTTTCGTATACGGTTTTTTGGGAGAGTAGATTGAAGTGCTGGAAGATCATACCCATATTCTTCCTAACCCTTCTCAAACTTTGATCATCAAGCTGAGTTATATCTATCCCATCTATGGTGATCTTGCCCTTTGTTGGTTCTTCTAACCTATTTAAACATCTAATAAGGGTGGATTTACCAGCTCCACTTAAACCTATAATTCCAAATATTTCACCTCTATTTATATGTAGATTGACGTCCTTTACAGCCCATATCTTATCGCCCCCGATTTGAAAGCATTTTGATAGGTTTTCTATTGTAATCAATTGCTACACCCCTTTTATAAAAAGCATTGTATTGCGTAATATTGTAATAAAAAAACCTCTAGAATATGGCTAGAGGTTTAAAGAATAAAACCTCTTTCCAAGAAAGAGGTTATTTCTCTTTCTCATCTCCCGGTATAAATATATACCGCTGGATTTGGCACCTTGTATCCACAGGTTGCCGGGTTTCAATGGGCCAGTTCCCTCCACCACTCTTGATAAGAGCATATTATTTATATGTTTAAAGAATATTTTATACCTATTAATCTACTTTGTCAACCTATTTTTTAATATTTTATTAAGGATCCATTCCATTTATGCCTATTTGCTATGATTTTATGATCTTTTTTCCATGAATAAATGAAAGTGTAGGCGGCTAAAATAAGGTAGGGAATTAAAAACTTATGAAAGGAGAAGTTTTATGCCTCTTAAAAATTCTATAAATATGGGTAATATAAATCAATTGGAGCTTCAAAATCTGAGGGAAATAATTGGAGATCATCAAACTATGGTAACCAAATTTGATTTTTATTCCAATCAATGTCAGGATCCACAGTTAAAGCAGCTATTTAAGCAATCATCTCAAGATGCTCAGATGACTGTAACAAACCTTATTAATTCATTGAAATAGGAGGAGAGAAAATGCAAGAGAAGGATATGGTAAGTGATGTTTTATCGGGAACAAAAGCAAGTATCGATAGCTATTCTAAGGCTATTACAGAATGTGCAAATCAGCAGCTTAGAAGCACATTACAGCAATTGAGAAACGAGGCAGAACAGTTCCAATATCAATTATTTCAAATAGCAGAACAAAAAGGCTACTATGTTCCAGCACCTCCTGCTAACTCCAACGATATACAGCAGGTAAAATCCGGCCTAACCGGAGGAGATATGCAGTAGATAAAAGCACCGGGTAAAGATCCCTATACTCGGTGCTTTTATGCGTGTGCCCAGCATGGGCACAATCTAATGGGTGAAAGTCCCTAGTCTGCCTAGTAGTGGGAAAGACATAGCCAAACACCAAAGGTGTCCATGGCGACGTGGAATCTGAAGGAAGGTGTAAATTACGGTTTTGTATATGTGGCAGACATGGACCTAGAAAAATTCTTTGACAAGGTGTGCCATAGCAAATTAATAGAAGTGCTATCAAGAACCATAAAGGATGGTAGGGTAATATTCTTAATCCACAAGTATTTAAACGCAGGCATAATAGACAAAGGAATGTTTCAAAAGACAGAAGAAGGAACATAACTCTATTTATAAAAGAAAAGTTATTCTTAAAAGTCAATAAAGACAAAACAGGAATAGCCAATCAAGTATATATATCCATGACTAGCTATTATCTGAAAGTAATTGAAAACTAAGGAACTGCCGTATACCGAACGGTACGTATAGTGGTGTGGGAGGTCGGTAACTAAAAATAATTAGTTATCTCCTACCCGATTTTTAATTTATAAAATTTGCAAAAGATCAAATATATATTGGACAAGTATGGTAATATATCATTATAGATAAAAATAGTCCCTACTACAAGATGATAGGCAGGTTGATAGATATGGATATACCAATTAATCTATTTACATGGATTATGGCTTTTTTACCGATAATGATACTTTTATTATTGATGGTCAAATTTCAATGGGGAGCTGCAGAGGCAGCGCCTATTGGGTTGATAATTGCCCTAGTTATTGCCATTTTATTTTATAAAGCTAATTGGCATCTAATAGTATTTGAAGGAGCAAAGGGTATATGGAATGCCTTTATAATTTTAACAATAATATGGCCGGCTATCCTAATCTATGAAATTACATATGAGTCTAAAGCTTTTCAAGTCTTTAGGATGGGAATGCAGCGATTAACCTCCAATGAAATATTACGTATATTGGCCATTGGATGGGTCTTTGTAAGCTTTCTTCAGGGTATTACAGGGTTTGGAGTACCCATTGCGGTAGGAGCTCCATTATTGGTAGGTATAGGGGTAAAGCCCGTATGGGCGGTAATAGTACCCATGTTATCCCATGCTTGGGGTGGGACCTTTGGGACACTAGCTGTTGCATGGCACTCCCTAATACTACAGACAGGATTTGAAGGAACTGTTATGCCCAATAATATAGCCCTTTGGGCTACTACATTTATATGGATAATCAATTTCATAGCGGGGCTTACCATTTGTTGGTTCTATGGGAGAGGTAAGGGTATTAAAAAAGGCTTGCCAGCCGTAATGATAATATCGGGCATCCATGGGGGAGGGCAGATGATATTGAGTCAGATCAATCAAACCCTGGCTGCTTTTCTATCCACCTGCATTGCATTGGGAGCGGTGTTTCTGATAGGAAGAAGTAGATGGTATAGGGAAGAATGGTCTATAGAAGATAGTTGCATAATGGATAGGGATATATCTCAAGGGGACATTGAGGAAAAGCCCAATATGACGGTTCATGAGGCATTTCTACCCTATTATATTTTGACCGCTATTGCCCTATTGATACTATTGATATCACCTTTAAATCGATTTTTTGAGGGGTGGAAAATAGGATTTGCATTTCCCGCTACTACCACTGGATATGGAGTGGTAAACCCACCAATTGATTCATATTCTCCCCTTAGCCCATTGACTCATGCTGGAACATTTTTGTTAATAGCCGGGATATTTGGTTATTATTATTTCCGCAAGAAGAGATATATTGGCAAAGGGGGAGGTAAGAACATATTGACTCGAACCTTTAAAAAGACTATCCCGTCTAGCATTGCTATTACAGGACTGATAGCGATGTCTAGGATTATGAGCGGCACGGGACAAACGATGGTATTGGCTGTGGGTACGGCTCGAATATTGGGTCAATACTATGCAATCTTATCTCCGTTTGTAGGTCTTTTGGGAACTTTTATAACTAGTAGCAATATGTCTTCTAACATACTATTTGGAGTATTTCAGCAGACTACTGCTAATATATTAAACTTAAATCAAGCGGCCATTTTAGGAGCACAAACGGCAGGCGGGGCTATTGGTAATTCCATGGCTCCAGGTAGTATTATATTGGGAACTACTACTGTAGGAATTTTAGGCAGGGAAGGTATGGTATTGCGTAGAACATTGCCGATAGCCTTAGGTATTGCCTTAATATGTGGCATCATATTATTCCTTGCGCTGGTTATTGTATAAATTTAGAGATATCACATGTTTATTTGTTGACATTACCAATTTAGTATGTTATTTTTATATAGAAATTGGAAACCTTTAAACTGAACCAGAGAGTTCGGAAAGGAAAGCGTAATTTACGGGACACTTATGCCTTCCTTCGGGGAGGTTTTTTTACGCAAACCTTTAATCGCATCCAGAAGAATTAAAAGGAGGCTGGAAACATGTTAAAGGGAAGACATTTGATAGATCCTAAGGATTTTTCCATAGAAGAGCTGGAGAGCATCCTTGAATTAGCAGAAGAGATAATCAATAATCAAGGAGATTTTAAAAACCTATGTGATGAAAAAATATTAGGAACTCTATTTTATGAACCCAGTACAAGGACTAGATTTAGCTTTGAGGCAGCTATGATTAGATTAGGTGGAAGGGTGATTGGTTTTGCAGAGCCGGGCTCTAGCTCGGTTATGAAGGGTGAAAGCATCCCAGATACCATAAGAACTGTTGCTTCCTATGTAGATATTATCGCCATGAGACATCCCAAGGAGGGAGCACCCAAATATGCATCCTATTATTCATCAGTACCCATCATAAATGCAGGGGACGGAGGTCACCAGCATCCAACCCAAACCTTAACAGATCTCCTCACTATAAAGGAAGTGAAGGGGAGACTTTCCAACTTGACCATTGGTCTATGCGGAGACCTAAAATTTGGTCGTACAGTCCATTCCTTAATAAAAGCAATGTCCAGATACGAAGGCGTGAAATTCGTATTGATATCTCCCAACGAATTGCAAATACCGGAATATATCAGAACTGAAGTTTTAACAAATAAAGGTATCCCATTTATGGAAATTGAAAGATTAGAAGAAGTAATGGACTCATTGGATATACTATACATGACTAGGGTACAAAAGGAAAGATTTTTCAATGAGGCCGATTATATAAGGTTAAAGGATAGCTATATATTGGATAGGGATAAGTTGAAACTGGCCAAAGATGATCTATCCATACTGCATCCCTTTCCTAGGGTCAATGAAATTAGCTATGAAATAGATGAAGATCCAAGGGCCTGTTATTTTGATCAGCTTAAATACGGGATGTATGTAAGAATGGCACTTATTGCAAAACTATTGGGGGTGGCATAATGTTGTATATCGATAGTATTTCGAAGGGAATAGTGATAGACCATATACGTGCAGGTGGCGGATTTAGCATATTTAAATATCTAGAGCTGGATAAGGCAGATTTTACGGTAGCCCTGATAATGAATGCGCCAAGTAAAAAATTTGGAAAGAAGGATTTAATCAAGATAGAGAATAGGATAGATTTGGATTTAGCAATGTTGGGCTTCATAGACCCTAATATAACAGTAAATATAATCGAAGATGAAAAAATTGTTGAGAAGATAAACCTATCCCTACCTAGAAAAGTTGAAGGCATAATTAAATGCAAGAATCCGCGATGTGTGACATCTTTGGAAAGGAATATAGTTCATAAATTTGTATTAATGGATGAAGAAAAGGGGGCCTATAAGTGTGAATACTGTGATCAAATATATTCTTGGGAGGGATAAGGGTGGATATTTTAATTAGGAATATTAGAATGGTCGATGAAATGAAGGATATGCGAGGGGATATCTATATAAAGGATGGGAAAATCGAGGACTATGGTAAGGATCTTCCCTACAACTGTACGACCATAGAGGGTAATGGCTTAGTAGCATTGCCTTCATTTATAGATATGCATGTTCATTTTAGAGAACCGGGATATACCTATAAGGAGGATATATATACCGGTAGCAGGGCAGCATTGAAGGGGGGATATACTCTAGTAAATCTCATGGGCAACACTGATCCCATATGTAGTAATATGGATGTGGTAAACCATGTACTAAATAGATCAGCTGAGCTGGACTTAATAGATATACACCAGACCGTTTCTATAACTAAAAATTTTGATGGTAGGACGTTGGATCATTTAGACGATTTGGATAGGAGGGTAAAATTTATATCGGATGACGGCAGGGGAGTTCAATCCAATTATATAATGTACAAGGCTATGATAAAAGCGGATGAATTGGACTTAACTATAATTGCTCATGAGGAAGATAGGGAAATAGTCAAAGAGGACACCAGATTATCGGAAAACTTGATGACCTTTAGGGATATATATCTATCTAAGTTGACAGGAGCTAGGTTACATTTAGCTCATGTGAGCACCAAGGAGGCTATTGAAGGGATAAGAAAGGCAAAGAAAGACGGGATAAACGTTACCTGTGAGGTGACCCCTCACCATATAGCGCTATACGATAACGATTATAAAGTTAACCCACCAATAAGGAGCGTAGATGATGTTAGGGCTATTATACTTGGAATAGTGGATGGAACCGTGGATGTTATAGCAACCGATCATGCACCTCATTCTGAGGAAGATAAGAGGAAGGGGGCCCCGGGAATTTCAGGAATAGAGACAGCTTTTTCCATATGCTATACTACGCTGGTGAAATTAGGGCAGATTCCATTGACTAGATTATCTCAGCTTATGTCTGGAACGCCAGGGAGATTGATGGGGGCAAACAAAGGTAGGATAGACAAGGGGTATGATGGGGATATAGTTATAGTGGATCTAAACAAGGAAATAGAGATTGACTGCGATAAGTTTGTATCCAAGGGGAAAAATACACCTTTTAATGGGAAAAAGTTTTACGGAGAGGTAGTTGCTACTATAAGAAAAGGCGAAATTAAGTATGATGGAGGGATAACAGTTGATAATAGATAGGCTATATAAAGAAGTAAAAAACAAAGGAAATGTATGTGTTGGCCTAGATACCCATTTGGACTATGTGCCAGAAGATATGAAAGAAAAGCATGGAGATATAGATGAAATACTATTTCAATTCAATAGAAGGATCATAGACAATATCTACGACATAGTTCCAATCTTTAAGCTTCAGATAGCCTTTTATGAAGCCTATGGATTGAAGGGATTGGAAGCCTATAAGAGGACTTTAGAATATGTAAAATCTAAGAATTCCCTATCTATTGGAGATATCAAAAGGGGTGACATATCATCTACCGCTGAAATGTATGCAAAGGCCCATTTGGATGGGGAATTTGAAGCGGACTTTATAACATTAAACCCATATATGGGATTTGATAGTATAACCCCATATTTAAGGTATATCGAAAGAGGGGATAAAGGAGTTTTTGTACTGCTTAGAACTTCTAACCCTGGGGCAAAGGATATACAATATTTAAATGTGGAAGGAAAGAAGCTATACTATCATATAGGGGATAAGCTAAATGAAATGGGCTCCAAGTACTTAGGTGATTACGGTTATAGCCCTATAGGAGCGGTGGTGGGAGGGACCCATATAGATGAGGCGGAGGAAATTAGGAATAGATATAAAAACATGTTTTTCTTAATCCCTGGATATGGCCATCAAGGGGGAAAGGGAAAGGATGTGGCTATGTATCTAAGTGATGGCAATGGGGGGGTTGTAAATTCCTCCAGGGGGATTATTACAGCTTTCAAGGGGCATGATGATGGGATAGAAAATTTTGATAGGTATATTAGGGAAGCGGTATTGACTATGAAGGAGGATATCCAAAGTGAAACGAAGTTATAGAAAGGGAATAATTCCCTCCAATATCCAGATAGCACCTAATATATATGAGATGAAACTTGCTACCTGTGATCCAGGATTTGGTTTTAAGGGAAAGCCGGGCCAGTTCTATATGTTAAGGGGCTGGGAAGCCATGGATCCATTTTTAGCACGACCTATTAGCATATCCGATATTTCCAATGGTGTCATTACCTTTCTATATGAGGTGAGAGGAAGGGGAACCCATATTTTTTCTAAGTTGAAGGAAGGGGATGTTTTAGAATTACTAGGGCCTTTGGGGGCTGGATTTGATCTAAATGTTAAGGGAAAGGTAGCCCTTATATCCGGAGGAATAGGAATAGCTCCTTTAATATATCTTATGAAGCGATTGGGAAATAACATGGATTTTTATTGTGGGTTTAGAAGTGTACCATATTACACAGATAGGATAGAAGGAAAGGTAAATAATATATATATAACGACGGAAGATGGTTCGGTTGGGCACAAGGGATTTGTTACAGAACTGTTTATACCAGAAAAATACGATACTGTTATAACCTGTGGCCCTACTCCTATGATCAAAACGGTAGTGGAAATGTGTAAGGAAAAAAATGTGCCAGTTTATGTATCGATGGAAAATAGAATGGCCTGCGGAATAGGAACTTGCCTGGGTTGTGCCATAGAAACTACCTCGGGTATGTTAAGGGTTTGTAAGGAGGGACCTGTTTTTTCAGGTGAGGAGGTAATTTTCGATGATTAGCACTAAGGTTGAAATATGTGGCGTAGAATTTAAAAATCCTGTAATTGTAGCCTCAGGTACTTTTGGTTTTGGAAGGGAGTATGCAGAGTATTTTCCGTTATCAAGATTAGGCGGGATATCTTCCAAAGGATTGACTTTAAATAAAAGAGATGGAAATAAGGGCATTAGGATATATGAAGTCGCTAGCGGAATTATGAATAGCATAGGGTTGCAGAATCCAGGAATAGATGGATTTATCGAAAATGAACTACCATTTATGGAAAAACAAGGTACGGTTATATTGGCTAATGTAGGTGGCAATACATTGGAGGAGTATATAATATCTGTTGATAAATTAAATGATACCAATATAGACATTATAGAGCTAAATATATCCTGCCCTAATGTCAAGAAGGGTGGCATGGCATTTGGCATAAGATCTAAAACTGCCTATGAGGTGGTGACAGAAGTAAGAAGTGCATGTAAGAAGCCCCTTATAGTAAAATTATCTCCCAATGCCGAAGATATAGTGGAGATGGCTGAATCTTGTACCAAAGCTGGTGCAGATGGACTATCTCTTGTAAATACATTTAATGGTATGGCCATAGATATATATAATAGAAAGCCTGTATTCAACAATATTACAGCAGGATTATCTGGACCGTGTATAAAACCGATCGCTTTGAGGATGGTTTATGAGGTATCCAAGGCTGTAGATATTCCCATAATAGGCCTTGGTGGTATAATGGATTATGGAGATGCTATTGAATTTATAATGGCAGGAGCCCACTGCATACAGGTGGGAACTGCAAACTTTATAAAACCGGATATATCTATAGATATAATAGAAGGAATAGAGGAATTTATGAAAGATGAGGGAATTAAATCATTAGATGAGATAAGAGGAGTGGTCTAAATGTTAATCGACTTGTTGAAACAAACAGGGGCATTGTTAGAAGGACATTTTCTGCTTACATCGGGAAAACATAGCGACGGATATGTTCAGTGTGCCAAGCTATTAATGTATCCGGACAAGGCAGAGAAGGCGATACAGTCAATAGTGAAAAAATTAGATGGCATAGATTTCGATCTAGTAGTTGGTCCTGCTATGGGAGGCATAATAGTTAGCTATGAACTTGCTCGTCAAACCGGAAAACCTGGTATATTTGTTGAAAGGGAAGATGGAAAGATGAAATTTAGGCGAGGGTTTACCATGGGGAAGGACCAAAAAGTTTTAATTGCGGAAGATGTAGTGACTACAGGTAAATCTGCTTTTGAAGCTATAAAAGCAGTAGAAGAACTAGGTGGGAAAGTAGTAGGTATAGCCTGTATTGTAGATAGGAGTAGTGGAGATATTGAATATCCAATCTATGAAGGAGTACGGCTTAGTATAAATACATACGAAGAAGAAGATTGCCCACTTTGTAAAGAAAATGTATCGATAATCAAGCCCGGAAGTAGGAGAATAGACTAAATTAATGAGATATAAAAAAACATGGAAACCTCCTTGATAATAATTTATCAAAAAGGCAATATGTAGATGAGAAATTTTTTATTTCGAAGGAGTTATTGAGAAAGTTAAGATTGAATTTACAGGAGAAGTTATTTATTAGAAAGGAATGAAGACTATATGTCGCGTCCCCCACGCAGTCCCGAAGAGACTTTAAAGATAAGGAAAAAGATATTAAAGGTATCCCTGGATATAATAAGCAATGATGGATATCCCAATTTTAGTATGAGAAAATTGGCTTCTAAGTTAGGCCTTACAGCTACAACCATATATCAGTATTTTTTAAATAAGGACGAAATATATTTGGCTGTAGTAGAGCAAGGTTTTCAAATGCTCTATGATAAAATGTATGAATCTATAAATCCAGAGGATCCGCCCGAGACAATCCTAAGAAATATGCTATATTCTTATATTCGATTTGGGGTTGAAGAGTCCAATCTCTACAATATTATGATGGTTTGGCGAGTACCTAAGTATTATGATTTCCTAGGTACAGCTGTTGAAGAGGCCGCTCATAGGGAAATGGAAACTGCTCTGAGGGTTCTTGAACTTGCACAATCTTGTATTTTAGCATGTGATTTTATGGATAATAAATCTGATGAAGATAAAGAGGATATAGTCCTTGAAATTATTTGTAGTATTCATGGGTTTATATCTCTTTGGAATAGTCAGGTTATTGATTATATTTTTTCTACTGGTAAACAAACCATAAGTGATAAAAGAATATATAGGTTTATTGACAGTATTATAAATTCCGTAGGTAAATAAAGTAAATAAAAGACCAGTTTTCAATTGACAATTTATGCATAATGAACTAAAATAAGTTATAATAACACTGTTATTATAACTTATTTTAATAGGGGGAATTTATTATGGATCAGCCGCTAATTCTTGAAATTAAGGGAAATTCCTTGGACGATGGCCCCGGTATTCGCTCTGTTGTATTTTTTAAGGGATGTCCAATTAGTTGTATCTGGTGTCATAATCCAGAGAGTAAAAACCCCTACAGTGAACTATCTTACGATGCCTCAAAGTGTATTAACTGTGGTGAATGCCAAAAAGTCTGCACTATAAATGCCATTGCAGGATATAAAACTATTGATATTGATCGTAAAAAATGTAATCTTTGTTTCGCTTGTGTAGATGTATGCCCTTCTAAAGCACTTACCCGTGTTGGATTTTCCATGTCAGTTAATGAAATTACAGAAAGAGTTTTAAAAGATAAGGAGTTTTATAATGTCTCAGGCGGTGGTGTAACTCTTTCCGGTGGAGAGCCCACTATGTTTCCCGTTTTTATAGGCCAATTGTTATCAAAACTTAAGGAGAATAAAATACATACATTATTGGAGACATGTGGTCAGTTTAAACTTTCCTTGATCAAAAAGCATATTTTACCCTTTATTGATCTAATATATTATGATTTAAAGCTTATTGATTCTGATAGGCATCGTAAATATTGTGGCGTTTCAAACCATAATATATTAGGAAATTTCAAATCTTTGTACGGCTTATCGCAAAAAATGGATTTTATTTTGATCCCTAGAACTCCCCTTATTCCTGATATTACTGACACAGAAGAA
>DUNJ01000063.1 GCA_012839395.1 Tepidimicrobium sp. | reverse complement strand
TGGGTGAAAGTCCCTAGTCTGCCCTAGTAGTGGGAAGTAATATATTAGGCAAAGGGGGGTGAGCCGGTTGAGAGGTGCTAAGGTTTTATTATTGATCCTTATATTTTTAATGCTATTGAATGGAATGGCCTTTGCTGAAGGGATAGGGGATGTATATGTGATTCCCATTGAGGGGGAGATTACTAGGGCTACCTATAATTATTTAAGGACTACCTTGAGAGAGGTGACTAAAAGGTCCCCAAAGGCCATAATATTTGAGATAGATACCTATGGAGGCATGATATATGAGGCGGAGAGGATTAAAAATCTCATAATAGATTTGGATGTGCCTACCATATCCTTTGTGAACAACAAGGCGGAGTCGGCAGGGGTTTTGATTGCAATATCCAGCGAGAAGGTGGTTATGTCTTTTAGTTCCACCATAGGTTCTGCTGAGACCGTACCGGATACGGAGAAGGTGCTGTCCATGTGGAGAAGCTTTTTAAGGGATGTGGCCCAGTTGAGGGGGAGAGACCCAGATATAATAGAGGCTATGGCGGATTCGGATATTTATATTGAAGGGGTATCGGAAAAGGGAAAGCTTTTAAACTTAACTGGGAAGGAAGCGTTGAAATATGGAGTGGCCGATCTTATGACTGACGAATATGAGGAGATGCTATCCCATTTTAGGATAAAGTATTCCAATATAGTGAGGGTGGAGGAACCCTTGGAGGTGAAGCTGGCAAAGGTATTATCCAGTCCTTATATAAATACCTTGTTTTTAACCATAGGTTTTGTGGGCATGATAATAGAGATATTTACTCCAGGATTTGGGATAGGAGGAACTGTGAGCATAATAGCATTTGGATTGTTTTTTGCCGGGAATATATTGGCAGGAAATTCTCAATGGACTTCGTTGGCTATATTTATAACTGGGTTGATACTGTTGGTAGTGGAGGCCATAGTGCCTGGTTTTGGGCTGCCCGGGATATCGGGGATAGTGCTGGTGATATTGGGGACGGTTTTGGCCATGGGATCGTTGGTTTCCGCCCTTATGTCCATAAGCGTGGCCATTATAATTACCACAATAATAACTATATTGTTGGTAAAGCATGGTAGGAGGATTCCCCATCTGGAGAATATCGTATTGGATACCAGCCATGAGCAAGAGGAGTATGAGGTTCCAGCTGGTTATGATGAGTATTTAGGTAGCAAAGGAGTGAGTATATCGGAGCTTAGGCCTTCTGGTAAGATAGAGATAGATGGTAGGAGGTTGGATGCCATATCTGAAGGGGCTTTTATCCCCAGGGGTTCCGATATAGAGGTTATAAGGGTTGAAGGAACCAAAATAATAGTGAGGAGGGTTTAATAGATGCCAGGGCAAATTATATTTACAACAGGTATAGCTTTATTGATTATAATATTGGTAATATTGTTTTTTACGTTTATCCCCGTTGGCCTATGGATTACGGCCTATTTTGCAGGTGTGAGGATCGGTATATCCACTTTGATAGGGATGAGGCTTAGGAGGGTTGTGCCTTCTAGGATAGTAAACCCTATGATTAAGGCAACAAAGGCGGGGTTGACCTTGGGAGTGGATAAGTTGGAGGCCCATTATTTAGCGGGAGGAAATGTAAATACCTTGGTGGATGCGTTGATCGCTGCTCAAAGGGCAAATATACCCTTGGAATTTGAAAGGGCAGCAGCTATAGACTTAGCCGGAAGGAATGTACTTGAAGCGGTGCAGGTTAGCGTAAATCCAAAGGTGATAGAGACTCCTCAGATAGCTGCAGTTGCTAAAGATGGTATAGAGGTAATAGTTATGGCTAGGGTGACCGTTAGAGCAAATATTGAGAGATTGGTTGGAGGAGCTGGAGAGGAGACCATAATAGCTAGGGTTGGTGAGGGTATAGTTACAACTGTAGGTAGCTCCAATAGCCATAAGGATGTGTTGGAAAATCCAGATTCCATATCTCAGACGGTGTTGGATAAGGGATTGGATTCGGGGACTGCATTTGAAATATTATCGATAGATATTGCAGATGTGGATGTAGGTAGGAATATTGGGGCGCAGCTTCAAACTGATCAAGCTGAAGCGGATAAGAGGATTGCTCAGGCCAAGGCAGAGGAAAGAAGGGCGATGGCAGTGGCCAAGGAGCAGGAGATGGTGGCAGAGGTGCAGGCTATGAAGGCTAGGGTAGTGGAGGCAGAGGCCAAGGTACCCCTTGCAATAGCCAGCTCCCTAGAGGAAGGCAAGATAGGGTTTATGGATTATTATAATATGAAGAATATATTGGCCGATACGGATATGAGGTCTTCCATATCTAAGATGGCTGATGAAGATAATAAGCGGGATTAGGGGGAGAGAGCATATGTTCCCAAGAAGTCTATTATTCTTCATGGCGGCTATGGCAGTGGATATAATATTGAAGAGTATTAAGACCAGGAAGGAGATTAAAAAGGATAGAAGGCAGAGGCTGGAGGAGCCTGTTGATGTGCTGGAAACCTCTAAGGCCGAAAGCTTTGAGGACGTGGATAAGAAACCTAGGGTTGAAAAGCCAATGGAGATAAGGGAGAAACCTAAGGTAAAAAGACCTAGGGTAGATAGAAAACCCCCTATTGATAAGGAGCCTATCAAGGCTGTTGAAGGTTTGAAAAAGAAAGCAGAAGGGAAGCCTGATCTCTTTGGAGAAAAGCTAGGTGAGGGTGTTTTAAAGGGCATGATCTTTGCTGAGATACTATCAAAACCAAAGGCTTTGGATAGAGGTAGGAGGGTGTAAGATAAATATGAAATATAGGGAGCCACGAGTGGGCTCCCTAGTATTTTTTTGTGCGGCCCTAAAGCCTTGTAATACTCATATTGAATTTAGCATAAAGTTATTACGAGGAGGGTTGAAAATGAAGGATAGGATGGATGATATTAAATATAGCGTATCGGAAGCATTGGAGCTTCCTAAAGATGTTATGTTGGATTTGCCTAGGATAATCATGTTGGGAAATATTCAGCTCAATGTATCCAATCATAGGGGAATTATAGAATATACTCAAGAGGCCCTCAGGATCAATTCAAACGCGGGAGTTATTAAGATAATAGGAAAGGATATGGAATTGAAGACCATATTATCCGAAGAGATAATAGTAGTTGGAACCATCGAAAAGGTGGAGATAATCGGATAGAGGGGGAGGGCGTATGCAGGTAATAAGACTGTGGAATTATTTAAGGGGATATGTTATTATAAAAGTTGAAGGACTGACTTTGGAAAGGTTTTTAAACCTAGCTGCAACTAGGGATATATATCTTTGGGATATAAGGAGGTTGGACTATACCCTATTGGAGATGAAGGTGGGTATAGGAGGATTTAAGGGATTGGAAGAGGTAGTGGAAAGGGTGGGCTGCAGGGTTGAGATAATGAATAGAAATGGATTGCCTTTTTTGCTGCAACGATTGAAGAAGAGGAAGATGCTTGGATTTGGATTTTTTATTTTTTTGGCCATAATCCTATTTCTATTCTCATTGATATGGGATATCCAGGTGGCGGGAAATAAGAGGATTGCTGAGGAAGAAATATTTCAAACATTGGAAAATGTAGGTATAAGGCGGGGTATAATAAAGTATAGGATAGATAGGGAATATGTCGAAGATCGCTTATTGGATGAGTTTGAGGATTTATCCTTTGCTTCCGTGGAATTTAAGGGTACTAGGTTGGTGGTGGAGATTAAGGAGCAGGATCTGCCTCCAGAGAGTATAGATATGGATACGCCTTGCAATATTGTGGCTACTAAGAAGGGGGTTGTATTGAAGACCATTGCAAAGAACGGAAGCGCCTTAGTACGGAAAGGCGATGTGGTGGATGAAGGAGATGTTTTGATTACGGGGCTTATAAGGGATGAGGACCCAGAGGTGGAGGATATGTTGGTCCATGCAGAAGGAGAAGTTTTGGCTAGAACTGTTTATACCTATGCTTTGGAGGAGCCCATAGTGAAAAAGGTGGAGAAGGAGACGGGGCAGGTTTATGAGGCCCATGAGTTAAGGTTTGGAAAGAGGGGGATAATATTTTCTAAGGACGATATTCCCTTCGAGGATTATATTGAAAAGACTAGGAAGGTTAAGCTTTTTGGCAGGGAAATTGATGTTCCCATCAAGATATTGGTGCATGAATATAGGGAAGTGGAGGTTGTGGAGGAGAAGCAGGATATAGATGCCTTGAAAAATACAATATATATGAAAGCTATTGAAGGGATAAACGAGCAATTGGCGGAAAGGGTGGAAGTTGAATCCAAGGATGTAAATTATAAGGTGGACGGTAATATGCTTTCGATACATATAGTGGTGGAGGTTATTGAGGATATTGGGAGGAAGCAGCCATTAACATAGATTAAAGGGAGGTTAAATTTTGGCAAGGGAGAGACACGAAGGACAACTGATAATAAATGATATTCAATCCATATCCATATTGTTTGGAAAGTTAGATGAGAATATAAGGATAATAGAGGATAGGCTGGATGTGGAGATAACCCTAAGACAGGATAGGGTGATAATAACGGGAGATGAGGTATCCGTTGCTGTAGGGGAAGAGGTGATAAATAGGCTATTGGATATAATAGAGATGCATAATAGGTTATCTAAGCAGGAGATAACCTACACCATAGAGCTGGTTTTGGAGGGCAAGGGGGAGAGGATTGAGGAGCTATTGGACGATATAATATGTATAACCTCTTCGGGAAAGAGTATAAAGCCTAAGACTTTGGGGCAGAAGAGGTATGTGGATAGTATTAGAAGGAACGACTTGGTGTTTGGAATAGGACCTGCAGGCACGGGAAAGACCTATCTTGCCATGGCTATGGCAGTGAATGCATTTAAGAATAAGGAAGTAAATAGGATTATATTGACTAGGCCAGCGGTGGAGGCCGGAGAGAGTTTAGGTTTTCTACCTGGGGATCTAAAGGAGAAGGTGGATCCGTACCTTAGGCCTATATACGACGCTTTATTCGATATATTGGGCTTTGATACCTATTTGAAATTGATGGAGAAGGGACTAATAGAGGTGGCGCCTTTGGCTTATATGAGAGGTAGGACATTGGATTCCGCCTATATAATATTGGATGAGGCCCAAAATACCACCGATGAGCAGATGAAGATGTTTTTGACTAGAATGGGATTTGGCTCCAAGGTGATAATTACTGGGGATATAACCCAGGTGGACCTATCTAGAGGGCAGACCTCTGGTTTGGTTACTGCATCGGAGGCTTTATCCAAGGTGAAGGGGATAGGGGTATGTAATTTAACTAAGAAGGATATAGTGAGGCATCCATTGATCCAGAGGATAATAGCTGCCTATGAGGAATATGAAAAGGGGAAATAGCCGTGGGTTAACTGGAGGGCTGAATATGAATATATATATAGATAATAGGCAGGATAGGGTGAAACTTGATCGGGAGATACATGAGGTGGTGGAAAGGGCATTGAGGGAGACCCTTCTATTGGAGAGGGGATCATTGGATTATGAGGTTAGTGTGTCTTTTGTAGGGGATGGGGAGATACGAGAGTTAAACAGGGATTACAGAGGCATGGACAAGGCTACAGATGTGCTATCTTTTCCGTTAGAGGAGGATTTTATGGAGTCTACTCCCCTATTGGGAGATATAGTGATATCGGCGGAAAGGGCATTGAAGCAGGCGAAGGAGTATAACCATTCCTTTATAAGGGAGGTAGCTTATTTGACCGTTCATAGTGCCCTTCATCTACTGGGATATGATCATATGGAGGATGACGAGAGGCGGAGGATGAGGAGTAAGGAAAAGGAAATAATGGGTAGGCTGAATATATTTAGGGATAGAAGGGAAGGCTGAAATACAGTATGAAGAGTAGGAGCATCATAGAGAGCTTTAATTATGCAGTTTCTGGAATAATACATGCGTTGAAGACGGAGAGGAATATGAGGATACACTTTATTGTGGCAGGTTTGGCCATTATTTTAAGCCTATTCTTCGATTTTAGCAGAGGGGAATTTCTACTCTTATTCTTTTCCATAACCTTTGTTTTGATGGCTGAACTATTCAATACCGCTATAGAGAAGACGGTGGATTTAGTGACGGATGAATATAAAACCTTGGCTCAACTAGCTAAGGATGCTGCGGCAGGTGCGGTTCTAATAGCGGCTTTGAATTCCTTGGTGGTAGGATATCTATTATTTTTCGATAGGTTGAACCCCCTAACCAATCTGGTGCTATTTAAGATAAGGAATTCCCCAATTCACCTAACATTTGTGGCTTTAGCTTTAGTGGTGATATTGACCATAGCATTGAAGACTAAATTTTATCGGGGAAGGGGTAGCCATTTTCAAGGCGGGGCGGTGAGTGGTCATGCTGCCGTATCCTTTTGCATAGCTACCATTATAGCCTTCTTGGCCAATAATATGCTGGTGTCTACATTGGCATATTTTATTGCCTTCTTGGTGGGGGAGAGCCGAATTGAGGGGCGAATCCATACCATATATGAGGTGATATCTGGAGGGGTATTGGGCATATTGGTGGGTATTTTAATATTTCAAATAATTGGATAGCGAGGGATGGATATGTCTATTAGGAAGATAGGAATCATAGCAGTTATTTTGGGGATATTATTTTTAATGGCCTGTAATAACGATATAGCAGGGGATGTGGAAGACGATATATTGAGGGCTGCAAAAGAGGAGCCAGATGAGGTGGAGGAGGATAGGATACCTTCTCCAATAAGTGGGATATATGCGCCAAGGGATAGGGTGAACAGGAAACCTGTGGCCATAATGTTGGATAACCATCCAAGAGCCCGTTGGCAATCGGGTATATCCCAGGCGGAAGTGGTATATGAGTACCTGGTGGAAGGTGGATTTACCAGGCATATGGCTATTTTTTTAATAAATGATCCAGGATCCATAGGTCCAATTAGATCTGCAAGACCCTATTTTATAACCAGTGCATTAGAATATGACCCTATATATGTAAGGGTTGGGGGTAGCCCTCAAGCTAAGGAGGATATGAAAAATTTGGATATGGATGATGTAGATGGAATGGTGGTTCCCACTTCGGTATTGTGGAGGAACAATAATGTAGGGAAGAGTTCTCCTCATAATACCTACACTTCCATGGAGGCTTTAAGGGCTTATCAAAAGGAGCAGGGCTATTCAGATAGAGGGGATTATGTAGGACTCAAGTTTAACGCAGAGGATGAAGAATTGGACGGAGAGGTGGCAAATGATGTACTCATAGAATATAATGGGGATAATACCACCCGGTATATATACGATCCGGAGGAGAAGGTTTATACCTACTATAAGGATGGAAGGCCCCATAAGGATGAGCTGGATGATTCTCCTGTTAAGGTGAAGAATATAATAATTCAAGAGGTGGATATTAGGATGATAGATGATTCTGGCAGGTTGTTTATCGACCTTATAGGGGAAGGTAGGGGCAAATATATAAGCAATGGAAGGGTTGTAGATATGAGCTGGGTTAAGAAATCTAGGAGCAATAGGACCCGCTATTATGATGAAAATGGTAGGGAGATTAAGTTGAATCCAGGGATTACTTGGATTCAGGCGGTGAGACCGGAAACCAATGTGGAGACAGGGGATTAGGAGGAATTTCATGTATAGATCGGGATTTGTAACGGTAGTTGGAAGGCCTAATGTGGGAAAGTCTACATTACTTAATCATATAATAGGGGAGAAGATATCCATAATATCGGATAAACCTCAAACCACCAGGAATAAGATCCAATTGGTATATACGGAGGAGGATTTTCAAATAGTGTTTTTGGATACCCCAGGTATTCAGATGCCTAAGAACAAACTAGGGGAATATATGTTGAAGGTTTCCAAAAGCACCTTGGATGAGGTGGATATAATAACCTTTATGGTGGATCATAGCATGGATACAGGAAAGTTAGATACTTTTATTATTAGGGAGCTAAGGGGAGTTGAAACCCCTGTAGTATTGCTTATAAATAAGGTGGATAAGTTGACGGAGGATCAGGTAAATAACCTTATTGAGAAGTATAATAATATGGATATGTTTGAAGATATAATCCCCATATCGGCTTTGGATGGATATAATGTAGATGCTTACGTGAATAGATTGAAGGAGTTGTTGCCAGAAGGGCCCCAGTATTTTCCGGAGGATATGATTACTGACCAGCCTGAAAGACTTATTATATCGGAGATAATTAGGGAGAAGGCGTTAGAAAATTTGGAAGAGGAGGTTCCTCATGGCATATTTGTAGAGGTGGAAAGGATTGAGGCTAGGGAGGATAGGGATCTATTGGATATCCATGGAACCATATATTGTGAAAGGGATTCCCATAAAGGGATAGTGATAGGTAAAGGGGGAAGGATGCTCAGGAGGATTGGAAGAACCGCTAGGGAGGATATTGAGAGGTTGATGGGAAGCCAGGTGAATCTTCAGCTATGGGTTAAGGTGGATAGGGATTGGCGGGAGAAGGAATCAAGGGTGAGAAGGTTTGGTTATAGATAGAAATGGGGCAGTGTGATGGATAGAAGGGTAAATGGGATAGTTACTAGGGAAATTAGGTTTAAAGAGACTAGCAAGATTTTAACCTTATATACCGATGATTATGGAAGGATTAGCGTGATGGCTAGGGGAGCCTATAACCCTAAAAGCACCCTTATAGCCAATACCCAAATATTTTCCCATAATGCCTACAGTTTACATAAGGGGAGGAATTTTTACTATATAAATCAGGCAGATGTGCTGGATTCCTTTTATACCATAAGGGAGGATATAGGTAGGATGATGTATGGATCCTATCTATTGGAGCTCATAAATCTATCCACCGCGGAGGAGGATAGGAACGAAAAGCTATACTTTTTATTGTTGAAGGGTTTGAAGGTTTTGTCCAATACACAAGAAGATTTTTTGAAGCTAATAGTATCCTATGAATTAAAATATATATCCTTCTTAGGATATAGGCCAGCCTTGGATAGATGTATGGCTTGTGGGGATAAGGATCTGAAGGTAGCTGGATTTAGCATCACCAGGGGTGGGATTGTATGTTCTAATTGTAGAAAGGTGGAGCCCCATTGTGAATATATGGATATAGGGGTATATAGGGCGATGAAACTATTGTTATATACCCCGTTGGATGAGGTTTTTGCCATAGATATTTCTAAGGATACTATGTTTAATTTGCATAGGATTATGATAAAATACATATTGGATAGGATAGATAGAAAGCAGTTCAATTCTTTAAATATATTAAGCTCTATAAATAAGGATGGAGGTGTCTAGATGGATATTTCGTTGGATAAGGTAGACCAGGTGGTTGCAAGAACCGGTGTTTCGTTTGCTAAGGCTAAGGAAGCGTTGGAGAAAAGGGATGGAGATGTGGTAGAGGCTATAATTTATATAGAGGAGACGGAGGGATCTTGGACGGAGAGCGTATCCGATAAGGGAGAGAAGATGGTGGATATGGTGAAGAAACTGTTGAGGAAGGGTAATGTGACCAAGATTACCGTTAAGAAAGATGGGGAGATAATATTGAATATCCCTGTGACTGCAGCAGCTATAGGGACCATTATAGCGGCACCGTTGACATTGTTGGGATTGGGCAGTGCTTTGATAGCCAGATGTACAATAGAAGTTTCGAAAGAAGATGGAGAAGTGATAGATATAAACGATTTAATAGATTGACAATCTAGCTCTTTTTTGTTAAATTATAGATTATATGGGTACCTTTCACCTCTGGGGAGTTTATGGGGGTGTAAAGGTTTTCTATTTATCTTCTCCTATTGGAGATAAGGAGGGAATGTTATGTATTTTCAGGATTTGATGCTGAAATTACTCGGTTACTGGGGCAAAAAGGGATGCATAATACTGGAACCCTATGATATAGAGAAGGGGGCTGGGACCATGAGTCCCTATACCTTTTTAAGGGCGTTGGGACCGGAGCCTTGGAAGGTGGTGTATATGGAACCATCCAGAAGGCCTGCAGATGCTAGATATGGTGAAAATCCTCATAGGGTGTACCAGCATCACCAGCTGCAGGTTATATTAAAGCCATCCCCCGAGGATGTGCAAGATCTATATTTAGATAGCTTGAAGGCCATAGGGATAGATCCGTTAAAGCATGATATAAGGTTTGTGGAAGATAATTGGGAAGCGCCTACATTGGGAGCATGGGGATTGGGTTGGGAGGTTTGGTTGGATGGGATGGAGATTACCCAATTTACCTATTTTCAACAGGTAGGTGGGATAGATTGTGAGTTGGAATCGGCAGAGCTTACCTATGGGCTTGAGAGGATTGCTATGTATCTTCAGGATGTGGACAACATATTCGATATAGAATGGAATAAGAACTTTACCTATGGGGATATATTTAAGAGGGCGGAGTATGAACATTCCGTATATAGCTTTGAAAAGGCAGATATAAGGACTCTAAAGCGTCTATTTAATATATACGAGGAAGAGGCGAGGAAGAGTATAGAGGAGGAGTTGATAGTTCCAAGTTACGATTACGTATTGAAGTCTTCCCATACATTTAATGTATTGGATGCAAGGGGTGCTATAAGCGTAACGGAAAGGACCCATTATATAAAAAGGGTTAGGGACTTGGCTAGGCTCGTTGCAACTGCGTACATAGAACAAAGGGAAGGGTTGGGATATCCTCTATTAAAAGGAGGGGTTGTTAAGGATGGGTAATAGATATTTATTGGAAATAGGTACCGAGGAATTGCCAGCTAGGTTGATAGATGGAGCTTTACAACAGCTTGAGGACAATATGGCTAAGATGTTGACAGAGGAAAGAATTGGTTATGATACCATGGAGACCTATGCAACTCCGAGGAGGTTAACCCTTATAATAAAGGGATTAAAAGATGGACAGGAGACCTTAGAGGAGCTGGTGAGAGGACCTGCTAAGAGGATTGCCTATGATGAGGAGGGTAACTCTACCAAGGCGTTACAGGGATTTATGAGAGGAAAGGGCATTGGGGTAGAGGATATCCATTTGGAGGAATATAATGGAGAGGAGTATGTATTTGGAAGGGTTGTGGATGAAGGTAGAGATACTGCAGATGTATTATCCGATAATATGGCAGATATAATAAAGTCCATTGTATTTCCAAAATCCATGAAATGGGGGGGTAAAAATCTAAGGTTTGCTAGACCTATTAGATGGTTGGTGTCCTTGTTGAATGATGAAGTGCTACCTTTCGATTTAGGGGGAATAGTGGCTAGCAATATAACCAGGGGCCATAGATTTTTAGGTAGCGGTAATATAGAGTTGAAGTCCATAGATGAATATTTCGATGTGCTTAAGGATAATTATGTATTAGTGGATCAGGAAGAGAGAAAGGATATAATAAGATATAGATCGGAGAGGATGGTTAAGGAGAAGGGCGGAAATGTACTGTTTGTAGACGGACTATTGGATGAGGTTACCAATATTGTGGAGTACCCGACCCCAATTATTGGGAGGATTAAGGAGGAGTATTTGCGTCTTCCAAGGGATGTGGTGATAACTCCTATGGTGGAGCAGCTGCGGTTTTTCCCGGTGGTAAACGATAAGGGAAGACTTCTTCCCTATTTTATAACCGTTAGAAATGGGGATGAAAATCATATAGATATAGTTAGGAGAGGAAATGAGAAGGTGCTGGAGGCGAGGTTAGAGGATGCCAGGTTCTTCTATCATGATGATATAGGGAAGGATTTGGAGGATTATGTGGAGCCATTGAAGGATATAGTGTTTCAGGAGGAGCTGGGCACCTTATATGATAAAACGGTTAGGGTTGGAAAGCTGGCCAAGAAAGCTGGAGATTTCCTAGGAGTTGGAGAGGAGACTCAAAAGCATGTTAGCAGAGCTGCCTATCTCTCCAAGGCGGATTTGGCTACCAAGATGGTTAACGAATTTACGGAGTTGCAAGGCAAGATGGGAATGGAATACGCCAAGCAATCGGGAGAGAATGAGATAGTGAGCACCGCTATATATGAACAATATCTGCCCAGGTATGCAGGGGATGATCTTCCAACTACTACTGCAGGGGCTCTATTAAGCATTGCAGATAAGCTGGATACCATATCTGGAATATTTGCCATAGGAATACAGCCTACCGGATCTCAGGACCCTTATGGGTTGAGAAGGCAGGCGTTGGGGATAATTAATATAATATTGGATAGAAGATGGGATTTGAATATAGGCGAATTGTTGGATTTTGCATTGTATATATATGTAGAGGAGAATAATTTAGTTTTCGATTATAAGGCTGTAAAAGGGGAGATAATGAAGTTTATCCAAGGTAGGATAAAGAATTTATTTATGGATATGGGCATAAGATATGATATAGTCGATGGGGTAATGAGTACCGGAGCTTACGATATCTATGACTTGAAGTTGAGGGCGGAAAAGCTAAACGATTATTTAGGTAAAGAAGGACTAGCAGATGTGTTGTTTGCATTTAATAGGGTAATCAACCTGGCTAAGGAGGCTCCATCCGATGAGGTAAAGAGGGATTTATTCGTGGAGGAAGAGGAGTTGGAGCTATACGATATATTCAACGGCATAGAGGAAAATATCTTAAATAGTTTGGCTGATAGGGAGTATGACAAGGCGTTGGATCAATTTATAGCTTTAAAGGAACCTATAGATAACTTCTTCGATAATGTTATGGTTATGGTGGAGGATGAGGAGTTGAGGGAGAATAGGCTCAATCTGTTGGGGAAGATATCCAAAACTATGCTCATGATTTGTGACTTATCGAAACTGGTTAAGTAGACCCTAATAGGCTTATTTTCCATTTTAAAAGGGTGGTGATCCAGATTCAATTGACGGAGAGACAGGAGAAGATTATAGATATAGTCAGAGATAATGAACCTATTACTAGCGAAAAGATTGCTCAGAGGTTGGAACTTGCAAGGGGTACCCTTAGACCCGATCTAGCTATACTCACCATGTCTGGGATATTGGATGCAAGGCCTAAGGTGGGCTATTTCTATACTGGGAAGACCAGCTTCAATCTTATATCGGAGAGGATACAGAGCATAAAGGTTTCAGAGAGGAAATCTATGCCTATAGTGGTAGACGAAAAGGTTTCCGTATACGATGGTATAGTTACCATGTTTTTGGAGGATGTGAGCAGTATATTTGTTACATCTGATGGCTATCTTACAGGGGTGGTATCGAGGAAGGATTTTTTAAAGAATGTAATTGGGGGGATGAATCTTCATAAGACTCCCATAGCAGTAATTATGACCAGGATGCCCAATATAATAACCACCACATTGGATGAAAGCGTATTGGATGCAGCTATTAAGATAATAGAACACGAGGTAGATGGCCTCCCTATTGTGGAAGAGGTAGAAGATGAACAGGGGGAGAAAGCCTATAAGGTTGTGGGCAGAATTACCAAGACCAGCATTACTAGATTATTTGTTGAACTGGGTAGAAATGAATAGGGGGGATTTTATGAATGGTGAAATTACAATATATGTATTATCGGATTCGGTTGGAGAGACGGGAGAACAGGTAGCTAGGGCCGCTATTAGCCAATTTAGTCCAAAGAAATATGATATACGAAGGTTTCCATATATTACGGAGAAGGACCAGATCGTGGAGGTATTCCAGGAGGCTAAGGATGAAAATAGCATAATCATCTATACAATGGTAATTCAAGAATTGAAAAACTTTATCATTCATATGGGTGGAAAGCTAAATATACCTGTGGTGGATCTAATGACCCCTGCGTTAAATGCATTGGAAGATGTGTTGGGATACAAGCCTAAGAGGGAATCTGGCTTGATAAAAAAGCTGGACGAGCAATATTTTAAAAAGGTGGAGGCAGTGGAGTTTGCCGTAAAATACGATGATGGGAAGGATACTAGGGGAATAAGGAAGGCGGATTTGGTATTGGTTGGAGTATCCAGAACATCTAAGACACCTCTAAGCATGTATCTGGCCCATAAGCATTTTAAGGTGGCCAATGTTCCATTGGTGCCGGAGGTGCCTGCGCCACATGAAATATTTGAAAAGGATTCAAAGAGGATTTTTGGGCTTATAGCTGATCCATTTAAGCTAAATGAGATAAGGCAGGAAAGGCTTAAGTCCCTGGGGCTAAGTAATAATGCCAATTATGCCAGTTTGGATAGGATAAAGCTGGAGCTGGAATATTCCCGAGAGATTATGAAAAAATTGAATTGCATCGTAATAGATGTATCCAATAAGGCGGTTGAGGAGACGGCAGGTATAGTGCTGGATCATATGAAGAAAAACTTTGGAGAGCTAATATAGACTAGAGGTGTTGTGTAAACATCTCTTTTTTTTGTGAAGGATAGTTTTATATGAAATTATTGATCCAGAGATCGAAAATTTTTAAAATATTAGAGGAATACAAGGACTTATGTTGTATATATATATAAGTAT
>DUNJ01000225.1 GCA_012839395.1 Tepidimicrobium sp. | reverse complement strand
TTTATGCTATTTTTATTATAACACATATTTTTAGGTAAGTTCAATCCGAATGAATATTTTTTAGACAAACATGATAAATGCTTGTCTCTTTTGTTTTGCAATCAACAGATTTTCGTTTATACTTAAAGTAGTAAAAACTTAAAAAGAGGTTTCTTATAATGAACACAAGAGAGTTATTTTCCAATATCTCAAAAGATATTATGTTTGAATTCGACAAAACTAAAAAAATAGGTCATCTCCGTTGTCAGTTCGGTTATAACAGACAGATTGCAAATCAGTTCATTCCATTTGAAAGTATGGATAAAAAAGTAAAAGAATATCAAATTGATTTAAAGAGAGTAAATGAAGTTTGCAACATCATTCAGTTTGAGTGGATTCAAAACTACTTAAACATTGAAAAATTATGTGTTTCCTCGAAAGATGCATCAAACATGAAAGAAACAAATTATTTTCTGCGAGATGGCAATGTGAATTATTGGATACGACTCAATCCTTTCGGTGTCCAGCAGTATAATTGCTATATCCATCTCTATCATCTATAAAGATGATAATTTTTTATTCCATTGCGTTTTTTATATCTTTCACTTTTTGGTTGATTCTAAAAGCCACCGTTTCCATTGGGGATGTGGTATCTTTGCTTATTCCCAAAAGAATGGACACCTGTTTAAAATAATCTTTTATTTTATAGGCTTGAATATTGACCCATCCTTGTCCTTTCAGTTTTTCTTGGACTCTCAATGTGATTTCTAGTAACACTTCATCCAGATTCCTCTCCTGTCTTCCTTTGATTATTTTTCTTTGAAATCCTTCCAGCAATAAATCCGAAAAATGCGAACGAATGGTTTTGTCGATGCTTAATACAATTTCGCTGGGAAAAATCGCAACAATAAAAGTGCGAATGTTTTTGTCCGTGTGCCATGTCCGTTTGTAATTGTTGAGGAAATAATCTTTATCGCCTTTGATATTTTCATCAAATGTTAAAAAAATTACATTGACGTAGTTTTTGTTATGCAAATAATCATTGATGGAGACTATTTGCTGTTGAATCGAGGTTGAAATGATTCCAGCCTTATCTTGGATGACAAAAGATGAATCGGGGCTTGAAGGAAAATGGTGCGCACCTGTAGACTTCACAAAAGGAACACTAATAAGCAACAGCACCAGTATCCAATAAATATAGTTTTTTCTTTCATCTTTAATCACCCCTCTTTCATTGATACAGTGAGCATATTGTACTCCAGTTAAAAACCGCATTTCAATTTGAAATTTATGTTTTTTTATGGAAGGAAAGTAAAAAACGACTTTATGCAGTCGTTTTTAAATGGTTTGTTTTTCAAAGGTCAGTCTGTTTTTGTGATGATAGAAATAATATAATTCACAATCCATCTTTTTTAACTGGGAGACGATACTTTTGTCAAGCGGTGGGGTCACGGCAACGGCACGGACTTTTTCTTTGCAGATGTCCTTCAAATCTTCCGTATAGGCTTGCAGTTGCCAAATTAAATCTTTGGGGCGTTTCTTCACTTTTAGTTCGATGACCACTTTGTTTCCGTCTTTGTCTTCACCTAATAAATCAATAATCCCGTTCTTCACCTTGTGCTGACGATGAAGAATCTTTAAACCTTCGATTCCTAAGGCTTCAGGATAGGCATAAAGATAGGCTTCCAACTCCTCCTCCGAAATTTTTTTATGCTCTTTGAAATAATGAAAATAATAGCGTTGAGAGTATTCGTCAAAAGTTAATTTGAAATCATTATGGTTGAGGGGATATTTCAGGCCTTTGATACGGCTGGGGGATTGGACGGTAATGGAGAATTCCTTGTACAATTCTTGCAGGAGGCTGTAACAGTATCACTCCTTGTAATACGGAGAACGCTTCCGTTCATATTTATACTTTTTATCGACCACTTCCTTGAAACGCAGGAACATTTTTTTGAGGATTTCCTCTTTCGGGACCAGTTTCCCTGTTTCGCTCTTTTCGAAGGATTCCAAATGGCGAAAAATAAAATTGTCCATAATATTTTCAAAACTACAAGACCTGTAAAAAT
>DUNJ01000003.1 GCA_012839395.1 Tepidimicrobium sp. | reverse complement strand
GATTGTTTATATAATTTTATCATAGGAGCACTACTACACATGAACATACTAAGGAAAATAGCCGGGAAAGTATTATATGGCATTGCAAAGTTGATATCGGCAATACTAGGGATACTAATAGCAGTTATTGAAACTATAGTTACATTTGTAATAGGTGTTGCAAGGACTTTTGTCATATTGATAGGGATGGGGGGATGCTTGTTTTTATTTCTATTGACTGGGCCTTTTGGAATGTTTCTATTGTTCAACCCTATTGTTCTTTTGTTAATATTGTTCTTTGTCGTATTTCCAATACTGGGAACCAAGTTCGTATCCTATTTGAAGTATATCAGGTACACCATAACGGAATATCTATTTGACAGGGCTAGCTATCTTATAGATGGGATAAGCTATCAATTTCAATCCTTCAATGAATATGGCGATAAGTATAGAAGGATGGAGGAAGAAAAATGGAGGGAAGAACAGGAACGGCGTCGAGCTCAACAACAGAGGGAGTGGGAAGAGAGATTTAGGCAATGGTACGAATATCAGAATTCCCAAAGGAGAACTGGAGGATATGGAAGGCAAGGCGGATATTATTGGCATGGTCAAAACGCTGGTTATGGAGGTCAACAAACTTATGCAGATCCAACTATTGAATTTAAGGAAAAATATGAAAGAAGTTGTGATTTATTAGGGGTTGGATACAATGCAGACAAGTATGAGATTAAGTTGGCCTATAGGAAGAAGGCTAAAAAATATCACCCAGATTTAAATAAATCCCCGGATGCCACTAAGAAATTTCAGGAAATAAATGAGGCTTATGAATTTTTAAGCGATGGCAATATAGAGAGGTATCAGAGCATGAGATAATCAAAAGAGGGCAAGGGAGATGAAATATATATGAGTTGGTTAAGAAAATTTATGATAGGTAGATATGGGGTGGATCAGCTGTCTACTACCCTATTAATAGTTTCTATAATTTTTTCAATTCTATCTAGGTTTTTTAATAGTAGTGTATTAAACATATTCAATATGATCCTTTTAATTGCAATCTTTTACAGGACACTTTCCAAGAATATAGGTAGGCGTTATCGGGAAAATGCTAAGTTTTTAGGAATATGGAATCCTATAGCAAGTAAGATAAGGAGGAGGATAAATTGGATTAAGGGTTTAAAAGACTATCGCTATTATAAATGCTCCGGTTGTAGACAGAAGCTTCGGGTACCAAGGGGAAAAGGTAAAATATCCATTACCTGTCCTAAATGCAAAGTGACTATGATTAAAAGATCTTAACAAACTAATAGGTTAAAATCTTAACATAAAGATAAAATTATCGTCGATCTTTAAACAAAGCATAGGTTTGAGTTCGGCGATAATTTGCTTTATATCTAAAATCCTAAGTTTCTAGTTGGTACTCAGACATTCAAGCAAGTCATGGTTTTGAAGCTACAATTTAAATTGATTGGATAACGTTGACAATATTAAGAATATTCGGTACAATTAGATAAAAATATTAATTAATTTAATTTCAATTCAGATCTCAATTCAAAGCTATTCAATTCTAAAAACTTATAGTAGATATGAATAAATATATTTAACTATAATATCTTAGTATTACATCCCATACAATATATTATCGCGTTAAACAACCAATTGAATATTTGATCCATTATTTCTCCTTGAATTCCTATATATAGGGGGTGGTCTCTATTGATTAGGTAAAGTTATACTATGAAATTTTAAGTGGGCTCGATAACTAAAAAATTGATGGAGGGATGAATATGGATAAGATTGTATATCCTTATATACCAAATTCGGTACCAGAGATCAAAGAGCAGATGCTGAAAGAATTGGGCTTAGATGATGTAGAGGATATCTATGCGGAAATTCCTGAACATTTAAGATTTAAAGGAAAAATGGACTTGCCAGAACCTCTTTTATCGGAATATGAATTGGAAAGGCATGTGGAAGCAATCCTTGCACGGGACAAGGATTGCAAGGAATACTTAAGTTTCCTAGGGGGAGGAACATGGCAACATTACGTACCAGAGGTATGCGATACGATCAATTCCAGGGACGAATTTTTGACTGCTTATGTAGGAGCTGCATATGCAGATCATGGCAAATATCAAGCCATATTTGAATTTGCTAGTATGTTGGGGGAATTACTGGACTTCGACGTTGTTAGTACCCCTACATATGATTGGGGTATGGCAGCAGGCTATGCAATGAGGATGGCAGTTAGGATGACTGGAAGAAATGAAATATTAGCTCCTAAGACTATGGCACCTGAACGCTATCTATGCGCTAAAAACCTATGTAAACCAACAATTGAAATTAAGTTAATCGATTATGATGAGGAGACAGGCCTATTGGATCTAGAGGATTTAAAGGATAAGATTTCCAATAAGACTGCAGCTATTTATTTTGAAAACCCATCCTACCTTGGATTTATAGAGACCCAGGGGGAAGAGATCTCCAAGATAGCTCATGATAACGATGCCATAAGTATAGTAGGGGTGGATCCAAGTTCATTGGGCGTATTGGCTCCACCAAGCCACTATGGCGCAGATATAGCTTGTGGGGAGTTGCAGCCCTTAGGCATTCACATGAATGCTGGAGGGGGACTTGCAGGATTTATAGCTAGCCGGGACGAAGAGGAATATGTTGCTGAATATCCTACTCAACTTTGGGGAATAACGGAGACCACAAGGGAAGGGGAATATGGATTTGGAGATGTAAGCTTTGAAAGAACTTCCTATGCTTCCAGGGAGAATGCTAAGGACTTCTTAGGTACTCAAACTGCTCTATGGGGTATAACTGCAGGGGTATACCTAGCGCTTATGGGACCTGAAGGTATGAGAGAACTAGGGGAAGGGATAATGCAAAGGGTAAGCTACGCTCAAAAGGTATTAGGGGAGATCCCAGAAATAAAGGTACCTTTATTGAGCACCGTTGGTTTTAAAGAATTCATAGTAAACTTTGATGATACGGGCAGGAAGGTATCGGATATAAACAGAAGCCTATTGGATTATGGAATATTTGGCGGAAAGGATCTATCCAAGGAGTTTCCAGAGCTAGGCAATAGCGCTTTATATTGCATTACGGAAATTCATAGGAAAGCAGATATAGATAGATTAGCGGATGCCCTTAAGAAAGTATTGGCCTAGAAGTCTAAATAATAAGGGAGGGTATTATTATGGCAAAGTTAAAGATACGCGAAAACTACCATCAAGCTAGATGGGATGAACCTATTATATATGAACTTTCAACACCTGGGGAAAGGGGTATACTGGTTCCCCAACCGGATAAGGAAATAAAGGATAGCTCAGAGGACGTATTATCCAATTTACCTGAGCATATGCGTAGGAAGGAAAAGCCCAATCTACCCGAAATATCGCAAAAACATGTTCTAGCCCATTACCTACATCTTTCACAGGAAACATTGGGATCCAATTTAAATAACGATATAAGTCAAGGCACCTGTACTATGAAATATAACCCTAGAATCAATGAAACGTTGGCAACTCTAATTCATCATGTACACCCATCTCAAGATGAAGACACCATGCAGGGAATTTTAGGAATCTATTATAAGTTTAAACATTTTTTGAAAGAGATATCGGGAATGGATAAATTTACACTACAGCCTGGCGGAGGTTCCCATGCGGTATATACAGCTGCCTCTATAATGAGAGCGTACCATGAATCTAGAGGAGAATTGGATCAAAGAGATGAAATTATAACAACCATATTCTCCCATCCATGCGATGCGGCAACACCAGCTACCGCAGGTTTTAAGGTAATAACACTATTTTCAGACGATGAAACGGGAGTACCTGATATAGAAGCTTTAAAAGAAGCTGTATCGGAGCGCACCGCAGGTATATTTATAACCAATCCAGAGGATACAGGAATATACAATAGGGAGATAGATGAAATAGTAAGGATAGTTCATGAAGCTGGAGGACTGTGTTTCTATGACCAGGCCAATGCTAATGGTATGCTAGGCATAGCTAGGGCTAGGGAAGCTGGGTTTGATATGTGTCATTTCAACGTTCATAAAACCTTTGGCACACCTCATGGTTGTTCAGGCCCTGGCACAGGAGCTTTAGGAGTAAGGGACCATTTAGCAAGCTTTTTACCCATTCCTACAGTAGAATATGATGGCAACAAATACTATCTAGATTATGATAGACCGGAGAGCATAGGGAAGGTAAGGGGTTTCTTCGGGGTGGCACCAGTAGTTCTAAAGGCCTATTGCTGGGTGATGATGTTAGGAGCTGAAGGTCTTAGAGAAGTAGCTGAAATATCCGTGTTGAATAATAATTATCTACAGAAAAAAGTTGAAGAGATTCCAGGAGTAAAAACCTGGTATGCTGAAGGAAGACGTCGATTAGAACAGGTTAGATACAATTGGATTGGACTAGAAGAAGAAACAGGGGTAGGCACCGATGATGTAATGCGCAGGATAGGGGACTATGGAATACAGCATTACTGGACCAGTCACCATCCTTGGGTGGTACCTGAGCCTTTCACATTGGAGCCTTGTGAAACCTATTCAAAGACGGACCTGGATGAATATGCAGCAGTATTAGCTAGAATAGCAGATGAGGCACGGAAGGATCCGGAATTTGTAAAAGCTTCTCCACATAAATGTGCAAGTAATGTAGTAGCAAATCCTGAGGAGTTTAATGACCCGGATAAGTGGGCAGTAACCTGGAGAGCATATTTGAGAAAGCATGGTAAAAAATAAATATAAGATGATAGCATATTCGCCTGTAAGGATCTACGGATCTTTACAGGCGATATAACAACCTATAATTAAAATGAGGGGGTAAAATTTTGAAACTAGGATTTATAGTAAACCCTATTGCAGGCATGGGTGGAAAGGTTGGTTTAAAAGGTACCGATGGGAAGGAGATCCTGGAAAAAGCCCGTCAATTGGGTGCGTATCCTGAATCTCCAAAAAAAGCTAAGAAAGCTTTAGAAATTTTGATTCCCTTTATGGACGAAATAGAACTTATAACCTGTCCTGGTACTATGGGAGAAGAGGAGGCCATTGAACTAGGATTTACTCCTAAGGTAATAGGAGAGAAAAAGGCCACCGTTGGACCTAATGATACGGAGGAAGCAGCGGCCGAGATGCTGGATATGGGCATAGATCTGTTGTTATTTGCAGGAGGCGATGGGACTGCAAGAAATATCTATAATGTCGTGGGAGACAAATTGCCGGTTATTGGCATACCGGCGGGAGTAAAAATCCATTCAGCAGTCTATGCCAACCACCCTAGAAATGCCGGAGAGGTGGCATTAAAATATTTAAAGGGCGAATTAGAAACCATAAGGGAAGCTGAAGTTATGGATATAGATGAGGAAGCCTATAGAAAGGGACAGATAACAGCAAAACTATATGGCTACATGAACGTACCCTACCAGCGACAATTGGTTCAAAGTTTAAAGGCGGGAAGGCCGGAACAGGAGGAATCGGCGCAGGAAGCAATAGCGGACAGGATAGTATCCGAGATGGAAGAGGATGTCTTCTATATAATAGGATCTGGAACTTCCATAAGACCTATCATGGATAAATTAGAACTGCCCAATACCCTCCTCGGTATAGATATAGTAAAAAACAAGGAGCTGGTAGCGTCTGATGTTGGGGAAAAGCAGATATTGGATATCATAAGAGGACAAAAGGCAAAGATCATAGTCACAATCATTGGAGGACAAGGATATATATTTGGTAGAGGCAATCAACAATTAAGTGGAAATGTGATAAGGATGGTGGGAAAAGATAATATCCGTATAGTAGCTACTAAGGACAAGGTTGTATCCTTGATGGGACAACCAATTTTAGTTGATACGGGAGATGATGAAATAAATAAGATGTTCAATGGATATGCTAGAGTTTTGATTAGTTATAATGAGGAAATAATGTATAAAGTTAAGGGATTTTAATTGAATTGTCGTCAGTCCCCGGTAACGTAAAAGTCTTGGGGTGACGACAATTTTTACCTAATAAGATGGCCTCTTCTTCTATGGCAATTGCAACACGATACCTTTTGTTGACACATATTCAAAAATTATGTAATATAATATTACATAGGCTACTTATATTGCTATAATGGAGGTGAATGTAATGAAGTTTGGAATGAGAAAACCTAGTATAAGGAAGAGAATTGGGGCCAGAACCAGTATTAAAAGACAAGTGATTCATAGAGGCGGTTTGAAGATGCCAAGGGGATTTGGATGGATTAGAAATCCTAAAAAGTTTGCTTACAATAAGGTGTATAATAGAACGACCTTCGATGTTTTTAAGGGTTTAAAGAAATTATTTAAATAGATTTTATATAGGGTTTCTTTCCTATTACAGTAAAAAAATGGAGGCCAGTCCATGAAAATGGTGAATATACCGATAAAGCATGGAATAGAGGAGAATCCTTTAAAACAATTTTCGGGGAGGAAAAGATTTTAAGGGTTTCACGCAAGTGCGGACGGTGATACTATGTCAAACATATTTACTCATCCAAAATATGAAGAATTGTTAAACAAACTGAACAAGCTTAAGGATCAAATGACCTATATATTAGAGGATAGAGCTTATCTAATGAGTCATAAATTCGCCTCGTTGAAAGCAGAATATGTGATTAAGATAGGTGCCTATGAATGCGATCTATTCAAGCTAGAATGTAAAATTGCCCGTGCTAAAAGGAAGATTAGCATGATTCAAGCCGCTATAAATCGACAAATTGTAATTGACATGGATGAGATAGATGAAAAGTTAGATGAGGAATTTAAGATATATATGGAAGAGTTGGAAAAGATGATTCAAGATAAGCATATAGCCAATCATATCAAGAACTGCAAGAAATTAACCGAGGAAGAGAGTTGGAGATTAAAAAGGAACTTTAGACGGTTGGCTAAAAAACTTCACCCTGATCTAAATCCAGAATTAACCGAAGAACAGAGGGCCCTATGGATGAGGGTTAAAAGTGCGTATGAGATTGGGGATATAGAGATGCTACAAGTCCTTTCAGAAATAGCTGATAGGGATGATCAGATTGATACAGAAGAAAAAAGCTCAATAGAATATATAAGGGAAAGAATTCAAATATTTGAGAATAAGATATTGGAGATCCTTGATGAGATGGATAAAATGCGTGGCAGATTTCCTTTTAATCAGGAGGAGCTCCTGAAGGATGAAGGAAGGGTTAGGATAAGACAACGGGAATTGAAGCAGGAAATAGCCATGGCTAGAGACGTTTTAAAGGGATTGGAAGCATATATGCTTATGCTAATGTCTGATACATCCGGATATTATCATTGATTTGATATTGGGGGTGTCCATATGGGTGGTTTAATAAAATCGGAAGTTGGATTAATAGACTTAATAGGTAGTGAAATAAGCTTGGGAAAGCCTTTTTCAAAAGAGATATTCTTAGTTGATACCCATGTGGCAGGAACAAATTATGTCCATAACATAGAAAAAATATCCGATGATATAGTTGAGGGGAGCAAACTTACATTTTTTCGGGAACCAGATAACCCATACGATGAGCTTGCAATAGTTGTGAAAGATGGAAAAGGTAATAAAATTGGATATGTTCCAAGGGACAAGAATGAAATAATAGCAAGACTCATGGATGCAGGAAAACTAATATATGGTGTGGTGAAATCAAAGGAAATAATCGATGGGTGGACTAAATTGGATATGAAAATATTTTTAAAGGATTAAAATGATATAGATTTTCTCTTTATCTTCTGCAATCGATTGACAGCAAAATATTAATATGATACGTTGAGTTAGTGGAATAGGCTTGCAAATAAAACAAAAGGGGAATAAAAAATGGAAGAAAACAAAGTATTGGCAACGGTTAATGGTAAAGATATAACGGAAGGTGATGTGTATAATTTTTTAAATCAGCTGGATCCTCAGACAGCAGCTCAATTTAGAACTCCAGAGGGCATCAATAAAATAGCTAATGAATTGATTAGTCAGGAACTTCTATACCTTGAAGCTCTTGAAAATGGCCTAGATATGGAGGATGATTTCTTAGAAGAATTGGAGAAGATTAAGGTAACGATGCTTAAACAATATGCAATAAACAAGCTATTTACCGGTATAACGGTATCGGAAGAGGAAATAAGTAATTTCTACAATGAGAATAAACAGTATTTTCAAAAGCCAGAATCAGCAAGAGCAAGCCATATATTAGTAGATACCGAAGATAAGGCTAATAGGATCTTAGATGAGCTAAAGGGCGATCTATCGTTCGAAGAAGCGGCAAGCAAATATTCAAACTGTCCTTCAAGGGAGAAGGGAGGGGACCTAGGCGAATTTGAAAGAGGAAAAATGGTTCCAGAATTTGAGGAGACAGCTTTTTCCATGGAGGAAGATGAGTTGAGCGAACCTGTAAAAACCCAATTTGGCTATCATCTAATTAAATTAAAATATAAAAAGGAATCCAGTGTAAGTCCGTTGGAAGAGGTCAAAGATCATATTAGCAATCAATTAGTATTGATGAAGCAGAAGGAAAAATACTTAGATAGAACCGAGAAGCTGAAGGAAGAATATGTGGTAAAGACATATTTCTAATTAGGTGGATAACAAGCATAGCAAGGGGCTGTGGCGAAGGCTAATTAACTAGATTCGCTACAGTCCCTATATATTATAAGGATTGTTGAAGGATTTTTTGAGTGGCTTTACCTGGTATTCCAATATCCTCAACTATTATTTCCCCGGTATAGTCTTTATTATTCATCATACCCTTTTTCACCCTATGAAAGGTTACGGTTCTTTTGGCTTTAACCGATATACCCAATACCTCACCAGTATCTCCATCCAATCCAGAGGGGATATCGACGGATAGGATCGTCTTTGAATGTCGATTTATAATATCAATAGCTTTATAAAACAACCCTTTAACATCCCTTGTTAATCCTATTCCAAAGATAGAGTCTATAATTAGCTTGTTATTATTTATGGAAGTCTTTAGATCGTTCAAACCTCTATCATCAGTTATATGTACATAATTTACATCCATATTATTTAGGATATTTAGATTGATATTGAAGTCCTTAGTTCCCTTGTCTAAATCTCCAATTATAAATAGTTCTACTACCTTCTCTTTCAAAATGAGATGTCGGGCTATAGTTAATCCGTCACCACCGTTGTTCCCTATACCACAGATAATTGTAAAGGAATCGATGCTACCCATATCAATATTGGCTATCACCCTAAGGGCAGCATTTTCCATTAAAACTATACTAGGAATGCCAATATTATCGATTGCATACCTATCCATAGCTTTCATCTCATCACAGCTAATAGCTAACATACTATCTACCTCCTATGTCCTATTATATACGATTACAGCTCCATGTTAAAATATTATATCCTATTTTTCAAACAGACTGAAAAATTGTAAAACATAGGATACTATTATATAATTATAATGGATATTTATATTCATTTTTATCTATATATAGCAATATACAGGAGGAATAGCATGACAAATAGGGGAGTAGGTAGATTGCAATACAGCGCTGGAGCAGTAAGTAAGGGATTTTGGTTTCAAGAATTAAAAAAATACAATACATTATTAAATAAGGGGTTTGGAGATGGGGAAATAAAGGAAATGTAGGAAAAAAATAATATTCTACTAGCCCCATCTGATGATTATGGAAAGAAGATGATTAACGAAGTATCTAAGCGGATAAGGGCCTTGCCCAAAGAGGTATTAGCTAAATTTATTAATCTACCAGTTGCGGATCAAAAGATATTGAATCTACTTGGAATAATGATGACAGATCGATTATTTTTCGAATATATGTATGATGTATACAGGGAAAAGCTTATAATAGGAAATTTAGAATTTGACAATATGGATACTAGGATATTTCTTGAAAACAAATCGGAACAGAGTGAGAAGGTGGCAGGTGCATATAGGACCTATTTAAAAGAGGCTAATCTAATAGTAGAGGATGGAGATTCGACTACGGTAAGAAAAATTATATTGGATATAGATTTAGAGAATAAAATGAGGGATAAAGATTTGCATCCCCATTTAAGAGTTTTCCTGGGGGAATAAAAATTGAGAACATTGGATGAAAAATTGCAGATGATTGAAGAGATAATAAGCGATGAGGACTTGAAAAAGAAACACCAATCAAAACTTCAAGGTTATGAATTGGTGATATACGATATTATGCTGGACTTAATAGAAGAAGAGGGATTAATGGAAAGTTGTATAGAAATGGAGGAAGAAAAAGTTAAGAAATTATATAGTATCAACTAAACATATTTCAACTTTAATACAGATGGAATATTCAGCTTTTGAGGAGGCTACAGTTCCCATATGTACATTTGTACTTCAAAATGAGAAGAATAACAAAAAGGGTAAATATATAAAGCTTTCAGATTTCAGAGGTGAGATGGAAGTTCAAAGAATAAAAACATTGGAAGCTATAGAAAACCCTGATTGTGGTTATTATTATGAGACTAGCCAAGATAATTTTGAATTGATCCCGGGAAGTCCTATAGCTTATTGGACTAGTGAAAAGATTTTTGCTACCTGTTCTAGATCAAAGAATTTTGAGTATTATGGCGAGACAAAAGCAGGTATGATTACGGGCAATAATAACCTATTTGTAAGGCTATGGCATGAAATAGATATACTAAAATTTAATAGTAGCTCTAAAAATAGAATAGAAGCAAAAAAGAGCATATGCATAGGTATAATGAAGATACCACGGGAAAGGTTAGAATAGATTACCTCCATAAGGTTCAAAAGGTATATGAAAATAGGATAGATTTTCTAAAAGACGACATAGCACATAATAAAGATCCAAAGGAAGTAGCCAAAGTGGAAAAGGAATTGGAAAAGATGATGAAACAGCTAAAGGAGTGCAAGGACTATGATGAGAAGATAGGACATATAGCCCTTTCAAGAATAGGGATAGACGTAGATGATGGTGTGAAGGTCAATTATCAAAAAGTACAAACCGATAATAAAGGTGAAAGGTATAAGATACTTGCTAAGATGTAGCCTGAAACATATATTGAGTTTTATATTGATTTTAAAATAGTAATATAACGTACAAAGGAGAATGATATATGATCAAAGAATTTCAAGGGATTTTACCAGATATTGCTGAAGATGCTTTTATAGCAGATACAGCTATAGTTATAGGGGATGTAAATATAGGTGAAGGATCCAGCATATGGTATGGTGCTGTCTTGAGAGGTGATATAGAAAATATAAGCATAGGAAGGAACTCTAATATACAAGATAATGCAACTGTCCATGCGGATTCAAAATTTCCTACCCAAATAGGTGATTATACAGTTGTAGGTCATAACGCCATTGTTCATGGGTGTCAAGTAGGGAATAATTGCCTAATCGGTATGGGTGCAATAATATTGGATGGGGCAGTTATAGGAGATAATTGTATAATTGGGGCTGGAACCGTAATCACAGAAGGGAAAGAAATACCATCAAATTCATTGGTAATTGGAGTTCCAGGGAAAGTAATAAGGCAGGTTGCCAATGATGAAATAGAATCTATAAAAAAGAATGCCTTAGCCTACAGTCAATTGTGTAAAGAACATAAAGAGCTGGTATAATCCCTGCCAGCTCTTTATTCTACTAAAGGCAATGAGAAGCCTTAAAAGAAAACTCTTTCTAATATAAAAGAAGAAAATGACAGTAAAATTGCATTATTTTTAACAAACAAACACCTTCAACCAATTGTTCGAAAATTAACAATCAGCATAACATTAAAAACATTCGAAAATAGCTTAACATTCTGCAAATTTATGCTATAATATATATTAAATTCAATAGCAACCAATCCGAGTTAATATTCCTAAGGTTTTCTAAACTATGGGTATTAACCGTTGGGTATAGTGGGAAACCGTTATGCCTCCCGTTATTTGGAAAGGATTTGGATACATTGGCTTAAGACATTGTATCAAAGTTGTTAACCAAATTAAAGGGGGGATTTTTATGAACAAATTTATCCGTGTAAACATGACTACGAAGAAGGCTAAATTTGAAGATGTACCCAACAAATACAAGATGCTAGGAGGACGCGGTCTTACCTCAAACATTATCAATGATGAGGTAAAGCCTACTTGCCATCCGCTAGGGAAGAACAATAAAATAGTCTTAGCGCCTGGCCTACTTAGTGGGACTTCCGCCCCAAATTCAGGACGTCTTTCAGTAGGGGCAAAGAGTCCATTAACTGGAGGCATCAAGGAATCCAATACAGGTGGTACTTTTTCACAACAGATGGCAAGATTAGGTATTAAGGCGATAATTATTGAGGGTATGCCTAAGGATGATAAATTTTATGTCATAAGAATCGATAAGGATGATGTTATTATTGAAGAAGCACCAGAGGAGGCTCTAAATGGATGTGGCAATTATGAAGCTGTTAAAATATTAAATAAAAAATATGGAGACAAGGCTGGCATGGCATTGATAGGTCCAGCAGGCGAATATAGATTACCATCAGCCAATATAGCCTTTAAGGATCCAGAATCAAATCTACGTGCTGCAGGTAGAGGTGGGTTAGGTGCTGTGTTAGGATCGAAAAGGGTTAAGGCTATTGTTATCGATGACACAGATGCAGGTCGAGTGCCTATAGCAGATCCAGATAAGTTCAGGGAAGCTTCCAGGGTCTTTTCCAAGGCTTTATTAGAACATCCGGTTTCTGGGGAAAGTTTAGCCGAATATGGAACCGATGTATTGGTCAATATAATCAACGAGGCTGGCGGATTTCCATCGTATAACTTTACAAAGGGACGTATAGAGCATGCAGATAATATATCAGGAGAAACGTTAAGTGCAACTATTAAGGAACGTAAAGGTGAAGGTATGGTATCTCATGCCTGTCACAGGGGATGTGTTATCAGATGCTCCCAATGGTATGCAGACGAAGAAGGTAAGTATATAACAAGCGGTTTTGAATATGAAACCATATGGGGACTAGGAGCAGATGCTGGAATTGAGGATTTAGATGCAATAGCCTCTATCGATAGGGCGATGGATGATGTGGGAGTCGATAGTATAGAAGTGGCTGTGGCTATAGCAACGGCTATGGATGGTGGATTAATACCTTGGGGGGATGGCAAGGCTGCTCTTGAGATAGTGAAACAAATGGCTAAACCTACACCTATGGCAAGGATAATTGCAGGTGGATGTGCTATAGTAGGCAAACTATGTGGTCTCTTTAGAGTCCCGGTAGTAAAAGATCAGGCAATACCAGCTTATGACCCACGTCCAATTAAAGGCATTGGCCTAACCTATGCAACAACACCGATGGGGGCAGACCATACCGCTGGGTATTGTGTCTCTGGAAATATATTGAAGGTAGGAGCCGATATAGATCCACTTAAAAAGGAAGGGCAAATCGAATATTCCCGCGCTATGCAGATAGGAACAGCTGCTGTAGATAGTACTGGAATGTGTCTATTTGTCTATTTTGGCATAGCGGATAACCCCGATGGGTATCAAGCGATGATCAATATGATAAATGCCCAATATGGCCTATCCTTAACGGCTGAAGACATAGATAAGCTAGGAGAGGATGTGCTCAAAGTAGAGCGAGAATTCAATAGGAAGGCAGGGTTTAGCAATGCTCATGATCGTCTACCCGAATTTATGGAATATGAACCATTGCCTCCGCATAATGTGGTTTGGGATTTCACTCCTGAAGAGATCGATGAAGTATTCAACTTTTAATAAAATATAATAAAAGCCGGGCTCAGGCCCGGCCTTTGTAAAATAATGGGGAGAATTCGTATGTTTGAAGATAGAGGTAATACCATTGAATTACGGGGTTTTTTGCATTTGAATACCTATATAAGAAAAAAATTTGGCACAATGCCTGTAATTTTCGATCTAGATGGGGAAATTACCGGTAAAGATCTGGCAAAACGCTTGAATGTTCCATTGAATGAGATAGAAGTTATCTTTGTAAATGGATTTGTTCAAGGATTGGACTTCGTTATAAAACCAGGGGATAGGGTTGCATTATTACCGCCAGGTTGTCCTGGACCCTATAGAATAGCCTTGGGTTTCTATGGCAAAAATCAAAACAATCCAGCTAACTTTAAAATTAAAGAAAGGAAATTAAAAAACCTGTATTAAATGTTTAATACAGGTTTTTTAATTTGACAATTGGAAATGGAAAAATTATAGAGAATAATCCTTTATTTGATATAATATAGTTAGCAGGATAATTGGCCAGAATAAAATCGAAGTATGTAAGAAATCAACTAATTTGATTATAGGGTATAAAGCATAATTATATACAAGATGTTTTAAATATATTACTTAGGATTTGGAGAGTGGAATGAATAGCAGATTTGAGTTTAAAGCAGATTGAAGACAAATTGAATAGTAAATTTACCGGTGATGATAGGGTTATTGTGTTTTGGTACGATGAGGACGGGGAATTTGTAGATGATATAGAATATTTAAATATCAAAAATGCCAGGATCCATCAGCTGACTTCAACAAATTTGTTTAAGACCAAGGTATTATTGGAGGGGAGGGGCAAGGAAAATAATTATTTGATATATGCACCCTTTGAAAAGCTAGATAATAGAGATAATTATTTGGTAGATACAATTCTTTATTCTAGGGAGTTCTTTGCAAATAAAGTTTCTCTATTGGCTATGGACTTAGGAATTGATGCAGCTTATAAGCCTGTATTGGAAAAACATCTTTCATTTTTCGATGCACAGGATAGAACTAGAAGGTTCTACGATATAGAGGTAGATAGTTATGATGAGGAAGGTATAGAAATGGCTTTATTAGCTGCTACAGTTAAATCCAAGGTAGCTAATTTTGAGGAAATTGTGGGGATAATGCTATCCGAGGGGTTATCCAATAATAAATATATGAACGAGCTCTCCAAATATGGTTTGGATGAAGTTTTTTGGGGATACTGTGAAGATAATTTCGGTTATATGGACAGGGATCCAAGTCTTATGAAATTTTCAATGTCCCTATTGTTGACCTACGCAAAGATTCAAATGGAAAGGGATTTACCCTCTAATTTAAATAGATATATATTGAATAAGCCTGGTACCGTTGTAGCTTTCGTAGATCAGATGATGAATAGTGGCATATATAGGGATAGTTTTAGGAGGATTTCCCCATGAAGTATACCAGAGCATAGATGGGGATAGTATCTTTAAGGATTATGATATAGAGAATTTGATGGAAGTAGATGTATTTAGGGGAACTGATGAAAGAATAATAGATTGGGCCCTAGAGAGATTATTAGATGAAAACTTAAATGTAGAGGTTAATGGTTTACCTTTAGTGGATGTATTCAAGAGTAGAAAATTTAAGCATTTTAAAGATCTACATAAAGATGGATCTTCATTATAGGAGGTTTTATTACCATCTAGACAAGGTTAGAAACAATAGCATATTTGAAGAATTGGAAACTCTTGTGGAAAATATATATACAAATGGATATCTGGATATAATCTCCAAGGAATTTAGCAAAAGATTGAATTATAACGTATTAGCAGAAAAGTATAAGCTTCAGAAGGATTTTTACAATAATTTTGTAGCTAATAGAGCTGGAAGGGTGATTGTAATAATATCCGATGCCTTTAGATATGAAGCAGTGAAAGAATTGGTGGAGAAACTCAACTTAAACGAGAAGATGGATGCAAGCATAGAGCCTCAAACTGGAATACTGCCTAGCTATACTGAGTTGGGTATGGCGGCTCTTTTACCCAATAAAGACATTGAGATTAGCGATGATTATAGAGTTTATGTGGATGACAAGCCTATTCGGGACTTAAAGGAAAGGATAGCCATATTGTAGGCTAAGAATTCAAATAGCGATGGGATACAGTATAGCCATTTGATAAAGATGAAGAAACAGGAGATGAGGGAATTCTTTGTCGGCAACTAGGTTTATAATTACAGCTGATCATGGATTCATATATACTAGAGCCGAGAGCAGGGAATCGGATAAAATAGATAGGTTTTTTAGAGAAAAAGAGGATAAGGTAGATAAACGGTTTATAATATCAGCGCATAGGTATGATGTAGTAGGTGCTAAAAACGTGATGGTGGCCGATGTCTTAAGAAATTATGACGGGAGGAGTATAACTGTACCTTTGACTTCCAATATATTCAAGATCCGAGGGAAAGGACAAAACTTTGTTCATGGTAAAAGCTCACCTCAGGAACTAATAGTTCCCGTCATTCGGGTGAGGACTATCAGAGGAGCAGTAGAAGTAGAAAAGGTAAAGATATCCCTTATAAGTATGATATCGAAGATAACTAGCCTATTAATTAGCTTGGACTTTATTCAACAGGAACCGGTTTCAGATATCGTTAAACCTGCCACCTATAAAATAAGATTTGTAGATGAATATGGGAAACCCATTTCTAATGAGAGGATATATGTGGCTAAAAGCAGGTCGGAGGCCTCAGTGGATCGGATTTTTAATTTAAAATTTAACCTTAGAAATAAGAAATATACAAGGGATGAAAAATATTATTTCACAATAGTAGATGGGGAAACGGGGATGGAGATTTATAGAGAGCAGGTTACTATAGATATAACCTTTGCAGATGATTTTGGATTTGACATATAGCGAAGATTATATGGCATCTGGATCCTTTTCACGGGGGAAAGAAGAAAAGAACGCCATTGTTTCTTTTGCATTTGTAAAAAGTATAAATCGGTCCGTAGATGTACTATTGAAAACCTCCCATCTATTTGAGCCCTTTGCTAAGGTTATGGAAGTGGAGTGATACTAAAAACTAAAAAGGGGGAATGGTTTTGACTAAAATTATAATGGATAGTACAGCTGATTTACCGGCAGATATAATTGAAAAGTGTGGTATAGATATCCTGCCTCTCAGAGTGAATATTGGAGGAAAAGAATATATAGACAAGGTAACTATCACGGTTGAAAAGGTGTATGAGGCGATGAGAAAGGGAATTCATCCCGATACATCTCTTCCAAATATTAAAACAACCTACGAATTATTTGAAAAATACGCTTCCAAGGGGATAGATTTTATCTTTTATTCTTTTTCATCTAAACTTTCCAGTACATATGAGACATGCTACCTCATTATGGAGGAACTTAAACAGAATTATACAGATGTAAAAATGAAGATATTGGATACTAAAGGGGGTTCCTTTGCCTCAGGATTAATAGCTATGCAGGGGGCTTTGCTAAGTAAGGTGGGTATCAGCTTTCAAGAAATAGTAGATATTTCCAAGGAAAATATAAAAAGCATCGAGCATATATTTACTATAGATGATTTAACTTGGCTTTTGGAAGGTGGTAGGATAGCTAAAACGGAAGAGATGCTAGGAAAGATTTTAAATATAAAACCCATATTACATGTGGATGATGGAGAAATGATAGTAATAGATAAGATAAGAGGAAGAAAAAGAGCATTGAAAACTGTAGTAGATTTAGTAGAGGAAAGGATAAGGGATTTTCCGGACCAAATAATCGGTATAACTCATGCGGATGATTTAGAGGCAGCATTAAAGGTTAAGGATATGATCTTTAATAGAATTGGAAATAACAATATATTTATAGAAAAAATAGGAGGTGTATTGGGTTCTCATTTAGGCATAGGGGGAGTGGGAGTTTTCTTCTTTAATAACAGGCCTCAAGTTTATATAAATGGGATATAATACTTTTCGGGAAAGCTATTGAGAACATATGTGATAATGAGAGAGCCAATTTTCATATTAAAAATGAGGGTTGGCTTTTTTATTATAATTGGCATGTAAAAAATAGGTAATAGGGAGGGGATAAGGGAAAATATGTAGAATGGTATTAGTGTATAGATTTAACTTAAAGGGGGTGATTCTATGTCCAAATTTCATGATTATGCATATCAAATAGAGGTAACGGTAAAGGCGATGTTCAATTGTAATAGATACGATATAGGTGGGATAGCGGATGCAAGTTTTATTGAAAGGGAACCCTTTATTGCTATAGCCTTAGTATTAGGTAATTTTTATAACAAGGTGGATGCTAGCTTTAAGGAGAAGATAGATGATTTTTTAGGGAAATATTATTTACAGATGGGTAAAGGCATGTCGGAAATTGGAGGGGAAAGGGTCAAGGATATGGTAAAGGACTTTAATGAAATAGTATCTACTATTTAATTGCATCTATTAATGGGAAGATAGGAAATAGGGTCCGAAAAACTACACGCTTAAATGGAATATAATGAAAAACTTTGAAAAAACTTTCACAAAAAAGAAGGAATTTTTAAACGTATGTAGAATATATATAGTAGAACAAGGGATAGTAGCGGAAAGAAAAAAGAATATAAATCTCGATTCATAATAGACCAAAAGGCCTTTATGAACGATAGGGTATAAGAAGCAATTTTTATGCCTGCCATTGTGCAAAGAGATTATTATCTACCATAGTTAGGTGGGTGATAATCTCTTTTATTTGGCAGGGAGAATAAAAATATTAAAAGGAGGTGGATCTGGAGCCAATGATGGCGTCCAGAAGGTAAATTGGCTAAGGGTATTGTAATTTCTCCAGATAAATGTACAGGCTGTAGGATTTGCGAATTAGCTTGTTCATTTATCAAAAACGATTCATTCAATCCGAAGGATTCAGCAATAGCGGTACTACCTTATGATTCAGTGGGACTACAGGTTCCAATGACATGTCTACAATGTGATGATCCTCATTGTATGACGGTCTGTACCGTAGGTGCAATTACCAAGGATCCAAAGACCGGCGTAGTGAAAGTGGATGATGAAAAGTGTATAGGCTGTAAGATGTGCGTAAGCGCCTGTCCTTTTGGTAATATGACCTACAGTTCCAGACATGAAGGGGTTGTGAAATGCGATCTATGCGATGGTGAACCTCAATGTGTTAAATTATGCCCTAGTGATGCAATAGAGTACAAAGAATTGGATGGACCATTGAACAAAAGGAAGAATATAGCCAACCTGTTTAGTGATGTATTTGGGGAGGTGGCCGAATAATGAATGGTTGGGTAGGAAAGTTGATTAGGGTAAACTTAAGCGATAAAACCATTGAAGTGGAAAAGCTGAACATGGAAGACGCCAATCTATATCTTGGTGGAAGGGGTTTGGGATCAAAGTATTTATATGATGAAATAGATCCTACAGTAGATCCATTAAGCCCAGATAATAAGTTGATTTTCATGACAGGGCCTATGACAGGAACATATGCTACTTGTGCCGGAAGATTTAATGTTGTAGCAAAAGCTCCTTTGACGGGGACCATAGGCGCTTCCAATTCAGGAGGCTATTTTGGACCGGAATTAAAATTTGCAGGATATGATGGGATCATATTTGAAGGTAGAGCGGAAACCCCAGTCTATTTAAAGATATACGACGATAAAATCCAGTTAAGAGATGCAGAGCATCTATGGGGAAAGGATGCATTTGAAACAACGGATATTCTTAGGCTTGAAAACGAGGAAGATGCCAAAGTAGCTTGTATAGGACCCGCAGGTGAAAACCAAGTCCTATTTGCAACTGTGATGAACGATAAGGATAGGGCTGCTGGAAGATCGGGTCTTGGCGCTGTTATGGGTTCCAAGAATCTTAAGGCCGTGGTGGTAAGAGGTACCAACGACATAAATGTAGCAAATAAGCATGAATTTATGACGGCCATGATGGCTGCTAGGAAAAAGCTAATGGAACATCCCGTTACTGGAAAAGGTGGGGGATTAGAATCCTATGGAACACAGGTATTGGTGAATATACTAAACGAATCCCATGCCTTGCCCACTAGAAATTGGCAAACATCCTGGTTTGAAGATGCGGATAAGATAAGTGGAGAATTTTTGACTGAAAATTATTTGATCAGAAACAAGGCTTGCTTTGCTTGTACTATCGGTTGCGGAAGGGTAATAAGGATTCCAGATGGGAAATACAAGGGCATAGTAGCAGGGCCAGAATACGAAGCTGGATGGTCTTATGGTGCTGCTTGTGGTGTAAACGATATGAATGCCATAGATAAGGCTAATCATGTCTGTAACCTTATGGGAATCGATCCTATAAGCATGGGTGCCACCATAGCTTGTGTTATGGAATTACATGAAATGGGCGTTATTACAGAAGAAGAACTAGGCGAAGAATTGACATTTGGCGATGCAGATTCCATAATATCGTGGACGGAGCGCACAGCTAACAGGGAAGGCTTTGGAGATTTGATGGCTTTAGGATCTTACAGATTAGCCGAAAAATATGGTCACCCTGAGCTATCCATGAGCGTTAAAAAGCAGGAGATGCCGGCCTATGATGGTAGAGCTATTCAGGGCATGGCTCTATCCTATGCGACCAGCAATAGGGGAGGCTGTCATGTTAGGGGGTATTTGACATCTCCTGAGATTCTTGGAATACCTATGAAAACCGACCCCCTTGTAACAGAAGAAAAAGCTGAACTACTGAAACTATTCCAGGATTTGACGGGTCTTGTAGATTCCTCGGATATTTGTTTATTCACTACATTTGGCATAGGATTGCCGGAAATCGCTGCCATGCTTAGAAATACAATAGGTGTGGATTTTTCAGATGAAGAATTCCTTAAAGTTGGGGAAAGGATATGGAACCTAGAAAGAATGTTTAATTTAGAAGCAGGATTTACAAAAGAGGATGATACATTACCCCCTAGGCTGTTGGAGGAAGGGTTACCTACCGGCCCTGCTAAGGGTAAAGTGGCAGAATTGGACGTAATGCTAAAGGAATACTATGAAGTAAGAGGTTGGAGCGAAGAAGGTATCCCAACTGAAGAGAAACTAGATGAACTGGGAATAGATAAAAAAGCTGCAGCTTTAGATTGTTAAACACAAATCCAGAACATCCATTATCTAAATAATGGATGTTCTGGCTAATTCAAGGGTGATGGATATGGCTATTGATATAAAAGGTGATTATAATGATTCAATGGATATAATTGAAAGGTATCCAAGAGAAAAGAGGTATACATTGGCCATACTTCAGGATATTCAAAGGAAATATGATTTTATTCCTAGAGAGGTTATGGTTCTTATGTCCGATTATTTGGGTATGCCTATTAGTGATATTTATAGTATGGCCACATTTTATAAGGCATTAAGTTTAAAGCCTAAGGGAAAATATATTATAAAGTTATGTAATGGCACTGCTTGCCATATAAGAGGTTCAGAATCCATAAGAGAGGAATTAGAGACCATTTTAAATATTTCCCCTGGAGAGACCACTGAGGATGGATTGTTTTCAATAGAGGTGGTTAATTGCATAGGAGCATGTGCCCTTGCCCCAGTTATGCTCATAAATGAAAAGTATTATGGTGGCCTAACCGAGGAAAAGGTTAAAGCTATAATAGATGGGATAAAGGAGGGGCATAGATGAATGATATATATGACGAAAAAATGGAAATATTGGTATGCTGTGGAACGGGTTGCCTGGCCAATAATAGCTATAGGGTATATGAAAGGTTTAAAGAGATATTAGGAGAAGAATCAGAGGTCGCTGTCAAACCTTTAATAAAGGCGACTGGTTGCAACGGCTTGTGTGAAAAGGGGCCTGTAGTAAAAATTCTTCCAAAAGAAATTGCCTATTTTAAGGTTTTACCCGATGATGTAGATGATATAGTAGAAAAGACCGTATTAAAAGGGGAGATAGTGGACAGGTTATTATATTTCGATGTAAATGAAAGGAAAAGGATAGTATCCCACAAGGATGCTTCCTTCTATAAGCACCAGCACAAGATCGCCTTAAGAAATATTGGAGAAATAGATCCATTGTGTATCGGGGACTATTTAAAGAGGGATGGATATAGGGCATTAGCAAAGGCATTATTTGAAATGACCCCAGATCAGGTAATTGGCGAGGTTGAAAGATCTGGTTTAAGGGGGAGGGGTGGTGCAGGATTTCCTACAGGTAGAAAGTGGAACATTTGCTCCACCTATGAAAGTTTCCCCAAATATGTAGTATGCAATGGAGATGAAGGGGATCCTGGTGCATTTATGGATAGGAGCATAATGGAAGGAGATCCTCATACGGTAATTGAAGGAATGATTATTTGCGGCTATGCAATAGGTTCTAATAGGGGTTTTCTATATATAAGGGATGAATACGACCTGGCTCTAAAGAACATGCAGGCCGCTATAGATAATGCTAGGGAATTTGGATATTTAGGTAGCAATATTTTAGAGAGCTCCTTTGAATTCGATTTGGAAATTGTTAGAGGGGGTGGAGCATTCGTATGTGGCGAGTCCAGCGCTTTGATGGCTTCTATCGAGGGAAATATTGGAGAACCTAGGGCAAAATATATAAGAAGCGTTGAAAAGGGATTGTGGGATAAACCTACTGTCTTGAATAATGTTGAAACCTGGGCAAATATTCCTCCTATCATTATAAATGGTGCAGAATGGTTTAATAAAATAGGGATAGAAGGAAATTCGGGTACGAAGGTATTTTCATTGGTAGGCAAGGTGAAGAATACCGGATTGGTTGAGGTGCCCATGGGAACTAAGCTAAATGAGCTAGTATATCAAATTGGTGGCGGTATCATAAGAGATAGGCCTTTCAAAGCCGTTCAAACAGGGGGGCCTTCAGGAGGCTGTATTCCTAAAGAATATATGGATATATCCCTGGATTTCGAATCATTGGATAAAATAGGTTCGATGATGGGCTCAGGTGGAGTAATAGTAATGGATGATACCACCTGTATGGTCGAGGTAGCTAGGTATTATATGGAATTCTTGTCGGAGGAATCCTGTGGGAAGTGCACAACCTGTAGAGAGGGCATAAATACCATGCTTAAGATATTGGAGAATATTACTATAGGAGAAGGACAATTGGATGATATAGATCTTCTATTGCAGCTAGGTGAAACCATCAAGGAAGCTTCACTATGCGCCTTGGGGAAGACTGCACCAAATCCAGTTTTAACAACTATTCGGTATTTTAGGCATGAGTATTTGGAACATATAAAGGAGAAGAGGTGTTCTGCAGGTGTGTGTAAAGACCTTACTACTTATTATATAGATAGTGAACTTTGCACAGGTTGTGGGCTATGCAGTAGAAGATGTCCTGTAGCTGCTATCGATGGTAAGCTGAAAGAACCTCATATTATAGATAGGGATATATGCACTAAATGTGGCAATTGTTTTACTGTGTGCCCGAGAAATGCGGTTAAGGTTGGTGGTGCAAATTATGAATGTTAAAATTGATGGGAAATACTATAGCGGTAATAAAGGGGAAACCCTATTGGAATTAGCCAGGCGCAATGAAATAGAGATTCCAAGCCTATGTTATAAGGAAGGCTTTGAAGGCTTAGGCAGATGTAGGCTATGCTTAGTTGAAGTGATAGAAGGCAATAGCACCAAAACAGTTTCATCTTGTGTCTATCCAATAAGGGATGGGATTGAAGTTTTGACAAACACTAAGAATATAGTCAATATGAGAAAGGATATAATTTTTCTATTGCTCCTTAGAACGCCTAATAATGGATATATACGAAAATTAGCGGAGGAATATGGAGTGAAAGCCCCTAGCAGGTATTTGGATATGGAAAGGGAAGAGGATTGCATTCTATGTGGACTATGCGTTAAAGCCTGCGAAAAGCTAGGGACAAATGCTATATCCCTGGTAAATAGGGGAATTACTAAAAAGGTTTCTACCCCATATGATGATGCTTCCAAGGATTGTATAGGATGTGGAGCTTGTGCAGAGGTCTGTCCTACTAATGCTATCAGTTTAGTAGAGCAGGATGGAAAGAGAATTATTTGGAACAAAACATTTGATTTAATCAGTTGCACTAGGTGTGGTAAATGCTATTCAACTGAGGAGGTTCTACACCATATTGATGAACAGCTTGGCGTTAAAACTCAGGAATACCTTTGTGAATCGTGCAGTAGAAGGCTTGTGGGGGAAAAATTTAAAGAGGCATTTCAAAACTTAATATAAAAATTAGTAATACTAAAATATCAAAAAGGCAGACAACCTATGGGTTGTTTGCCTTATTAATTTTGCTACATTTAGTCATATTTTCCCATGGGTTATAAATGGTTTGGTCATTTCCCATACGGATTCCCAGGTTTTCTTAATAAAAAATATAAATGATCATATAGAAAACAGATCTATAATAGATAAAATTTTCAGCGATAAATTAGGAAATTTAGAATATATGGATGAGAATGGAAAGGAGATATTCGCTTTTTTAGAAACATAGAAGGGTCCCCTGATTGGACATTTTAATATTTCTTACCATTTTATCAAAAAGTTTAACGGAACCAACCTTAGGACTCAAGGAGGTGTTTGAAAAAGCTGCCAATGGCAATCTCGATATATGAGTTGATAAAATAAAAGCATTAGCTAACAAAGGCCTATTTATGAAAATAATAATGGTTTCCATAGATGATTTTAAACGGGTGAATAGGATCGTAGGATATGAAAGAGGGAGTGGAGACCATAGAACAGCTGAAACTGCTGCAGGAAGATGGTTGTGATAAAACCCAAGGCTATTTATTTAGCAAACCCATTTCCAGCCAGGACATGGATTAAATTTCCAAAAAACAATATCTAAGCCCAAATTAATAAAGTGAATATCGTTTATATTAACATACAACTCCTCTCATCTATGATGGGAGGAGTTACGATTTTTAAGAAATTACAAATTTGGGTTAAAATTTCCTTGAAAATGAATAAAAAATCCTATAAACTTATAATTAATCAATTCGAACATGGAGGTCAAAATTTATAAATAAAAATGTTATCAACATGATGATGCTATAAGTATGTTAAGAAGAAAACGATGTAAAAAACGTATAAGCAGGTTAATGAATAAATATACAATATTGTATATTTATTCATTAAAATATAAGCTTGGAAAAGGGATAGTAGAAACTAAAAAGAAATAAAGGTTATAGGGAAATAGTAGAATCAAAGGGGTGAAACTGATTTATGGTTAATTTAAAAGGAAGGAGTTATCTCACGTTATTGGACTATACACCGGAAGAAATAGAATATCTAATAGATTTATCAGGGGAATTAAAGAAACTTAAATATAAGGGAATAAAACATAAAAGTTTAGAGGGGAAAACATAGCCCTATTGTTTGAGAAACCTTCCACGAGGACTAGGAGTGCCTTCGTAGTTGCTGCAAAAGATGAAGGTGCCTATATAGAGTATTTACGTAAAGATGAGATGCAATTGGGTGAAAAGGAGTCTGCAAAAGATACGGCCAAAGTCCTCGGTAGAATGTTTGATGGAATCCAATTTAGGGGATATAGCCATGATACGGTTGAAACATTATCAAAATACTCCAATGTTCCAGTTTGGAATGGGCTAACGGATAAATTTCATCCAACTCAAGTATTGGCAGACCTTCTAACTATAAAAGAGAAAAAAGGCTATTTGAAAGGTATAAAACTTGCCTATGTAGGTGATGGAAGAAATAATATGGCCAACTCCCTTCTTATAGGAGCTGCGAAAGTAGGAATGGATATTAGAATAGTGGCTCCAAAACAATTATTTCCAGAAGATGAAATAATAAAAGAAGCGGAGAAAATAATCAAGGAGACCGAAGGACGTATAACCATAACGGAGTCAATAGACGAAGGAGTAAAAGATGTAGACGCCATATATACAGATGTATGGATATCCATGGGGGAAGAGGATCAAATGGAAGAGAGAATAAAACAACTTATACCCTATCAGGTAGATATGGCGATGTTGAAAAAAGCAGATAAAGATGTAGTATTTATGCATTGTTTACCAGCATTCCATGATATAGAAACGGATGTAGGGAGAGAAGCATTTGAAAAATATGGACTTGATGCTATGGAAGTTACTGATGAGGTGTTTGAAAGTGAGTATTCGGTAGTATTTGATGAAGCTGAAAATAGAATGCACACTATAAAGGCCGTTATGGTAGCAACTCTAGGTGATCCGGTATTATTATCCAAGACCAATATATTAAAAATTCACGCTACAAGTTAATAGAATATAAAAATCTTCCCATCAGGCACCTCCCATCTTTGATAGGAGGATTTTTTATGCCCAGATAAACCAAATGAGGTGTAATTGGAGATTTTAGGTATATAATGAATAATCAAGGTATGGACAAGGTAAGTGGATAATATAAAGGGAGTGAAATGACTTGCCACAGATAAAAACAAAACCGATGGACATATGGATATCAATAGGGTTGGAGAAGGGGCAATACTAGTAGCACAGATAGAATTATTAGAAGAAGTGGGCTTATGTGAGTAGGTAAAAGAACAACAGTACTATAGAATATTGACAAAGCAAATTCCATAAATTCCATTATGTAACATTATGTTACAAGGAGGTGTTGCAATGGTCAAAGAATCTGAAATTGGGAAAAAGATTAAAAATATTAGACAACAGAAGATGTTAAGTCAATCAGAAGTAGTAGCTAAGCTTATTGAGCAAGATATAAATATGAGTAGGGAAACTTTGAGCAAAATCGAAAATAATAATAGGACTATATCCGCTATAGAGCTAAAAGCTCTATGTAATATTTTTGATGTAGATATAAATGAATTTTTTACTGAAAAGGAGTTGGAAGATCTGGTAACTTTTTTTAGGAAGAGGAACGCTTCAAAAAGCACTTTGCAAGAGATTGCCAAACTTCAGAATATGGTAAGAGTGTTTATCAACCATGAAAAAATATATAAAGGAGATTCTAAATTATAATAAATCACAGGGGAAGAGTGAATTGCTTGAGAGATAAAATAAATATTCCAGAAGAATTATTTAGGCTTAAAATAAAGGAATTAGCAGAAGAGGTAAGGGTTAGATTTGCTAAGAAGGGAATATCGGATATATTTGACATTCTTTCAGAGGTAGCATTTTTAATAAGAAAACCATTAGATGTAAAAGAACTTTCTGGCTTTATAACTTACTTTGATAAACGTTTTATTATATATCTAAATAGTAATTTTACCTTAGGCCACGAACGATATACAGCAGCTCACGAACTATACCATATTATGTATAATGAGGATATATTAAAAAAGGAAAAGGTATTTTTGGATAAAGAAAAGCATAAAGAAGAAGAGGTAAAGGCAGATGTATTTGCTGCCGAATTTTTAATGCCAGAGGATTATGTAAAGGAAGTATTTTATAAGATTGTAAACTTAGATAAAAGCAAAGTTCTACCAAAACATATAATTCGAATGCATAACTACTTTAATGTAAGCTATAAGGCAATGCTTAAAAGACTTATTCAGCTTAATCTATGCTCATTGGATAAATATCTAGAACTTGTAGATATCTGCTCTCTAGAAAATAAGGACAAACTTCAATCTCTAACAAAGCAGGAAGGCTATACGATAGATCTAATAATCCCATCAAAAAAGTTTTATATTCCCAAAGAATATATTATATATGTAAAATCCAAATTATGAAAATGGTAAAGTATCCTATGAAGACATGAAGGAGAGTTTGGAGTTTATTGGAATGGATCCAATAACATTTGGATATAGGAAAGAATAAATTTAAATCAAGGCCTAGGCAATATTGCCTGGGCCTTGATTTTTTATATTTGAAAAAACGATTCGCAATAAAATGTTACGAACATATGAGCCGTATTGACAATTTATAAAAAATTATGTAATATATCATTACAAAGGTATAATATATTTCCGAAAACCCGATTTAAAAACAATGGGTGAATATATTATAGGAAAATAAAAATATTAAGAGGTGACAAAATGAAAAGATTAATTAATTTATTTTTGGTATTGATCATGGTAATAAACTTAGCTTTAGTAGGATGTGGCAAGAAGGAGCCGAACGAAGACGTAGGAGGAGATGATTCAGTAGTAGAGACAGAAGCTGGCGAGGAATCAGAAGGAGTGACAGTAGATAAAAATTTGCTGACAGTAGATGTTACATTGCCTTCTGAAATAGTAGGGGATTTAGATGATTTCAATGAAGAAGAATACCTAGCGGAAAATGAGGGAATCAAAACAGCAGAAGTACAGGAAGATGGATCCTTAAAATTAACCATGACAAAGAAAAAGCATAAGGAATTGGTAAATGAATTGGAAGAAGAAACAGAATCGAGCATAAAAGATTTAATTGAATCAGAGGAAACACCTTATATAAAGAATGTAAAATATAATAAAGATTTCAGGGAAGTAAATATAATCGTAGATAGGGAAGCCTATGAAGAGGCATTTGATATAACACCTCTAGGAGTAGGACTTATGGCGGGTATGTATCAAATTTATTCAGGAAAAGAATATGAAACTACAATAACAATAGAGGATGCGGATACTGGGGATGTAATCAATTCAATAACATATCCAGATGATTTCGAGGATTAAATTGGTAAGATATATTCATTATAAAGGGGGGAGATTATGGAGATCAAATTTAAGGAATGGAATATAGGTGGAAAGCTTATATTTATTTCTACCATATTAGCGATTTTATCTTTATTTATGAGTTGGGTAGACCTAGGGATAGCGAGCATGTCGGGATTTCAGCAGGATGGATATTTGTTTTTAATATTGTACATATATCCATTATATAAACTGTTAAAGAGTGCTCGGTTAAACAAGATTATAGGTGCAATGTGTGGTGTATTAGCAGTTGTTTTGAGCATAGCATTTCTCAGTTCGAAAAGTGTAGACTTCTTCGGTAGTACTGTAAACGCTGCTGGAACTGGATTATATATTTTTATTATTGCATCTATAATGTTGACTGCAGGAATTATAAAGTATGATGTGGTAGAGGCGCAGGATATGGATAGCGAAGTTTAGATTGTTAGGAGGGATTATGTGAAAAAAGTAATATTAATACTTATTTTAACCCTATCTATGTCGTTGATAGGGTGTAGCAGTGGGAAAATAGAAGAAACACCTGAAACTATTGCCGAGGAAAATGCAAATGATGAATTGGAAACAAAGGATGAAGAAATACCTATTCATCCCGATGATATTATGCCTGAAATAAATATATTAGAACCAGATAGTATTGGAACCGTATATATGGAAGCAACATATACAAACAATTCAGAATATCCAATTACCGGCTATTCAGTTAAGATATTATTAAAAGATGAGAATGAGGCAACTTATTTGGATATTTACGATACAATTATGCCAGGAGAAACTTCGCCAAAATTTGATACATTTGGCCCGGAAACACAGGATCCAGATGATTATGAAATATTAACCTTAGAAGTAACCGCAAGAACAGAAGATGGAAATGATTTATATATAGATTATGATTTTAAACTGGATGAGGCTACATGGTGGGAAGATAGTGATGAATAAAACTGTATTGACAAATATTCAATATTTATGAATTTGATTTTTAGGTAGGGTATATGTAATTTATATAGATAGATACAAGACAAATAAGGCCTTTAGTTTTTTTAATTTAAAAGACTAGAGGCCTTATGGCTATAGGTAATAAATGATAAATTAAAAGAAGGAATGCATAAATCGACTAAAAGGAGTGGATATATTTGATCGAATTAATCAAATATCCTTTAAAAGATAAGTTTGATAATTTAGTTGTAGACAGTAAATCGCAAATTAATCTTTGTGCACCTATTAATCTTTGTGCACCTTATGTTAAAAAGTCTGTAATAAAAAATATATATGATAATAAAAGGCCTGGAGTACAATTAAAGATGATTTCTAACTTTAGTATGTCTAATTTTTATCAAAGATCTTCCGATATCGAAGCTTTTCAAGACATAATTGAAAATAAAGATAGAATATATAATTGTCAAACCTTACATGCTAAATTCTATATATTTGATGATAGGTACGCTATAATTACATCATCAAATTTAACATATTCAGGATTGGAAAAGAATATAGAATATGGTGTTTTTATTAGGGATAAGAAACTGATTAATCAGAGCATTAGAGATTATTACGAAATATGCAAAAATTCAAATACAGGATATATTTATAATTTCAATAGCTTGATAAAACATTCCTTCAATGTCTCTTGTCAGGCCTATTCCAAAGACTGAGTCTATGGTTAGATCACTATTTTTTACTG
>DUNJ01000062.1 GCA_012839395.1 Tepidimicrobium sp. | reverse complement strand
CTTCGTCTGGATATTCAAATAAATCCTTTAAGTATTTATTCCCAATCATAACCTAAATCCTCCCCTAAATATTTTATGAAATTTATTTGTCTTTCTCCCAAAAGTGTTAGGGGTATGTAGTCTGAAACTGTATCTAACAGTTCTGTCTTAGTAGTAATATTCAAATCTTTGCATAATATATAAGCATCTATAAAATCTTTAGCTGGCTCTGGCCTAGCAGCTAATATTTTCATAGCAAGTAATTGTTCAGCTTTCGGTTTTAATATTTTTAAATTAGAATATACTTTATATGTTTCTTTATCTTCTTTTAAAAGAGATTTTAATGGCTCCTTAATTTCTTCATTTATCCAATTATCAGAAAGATTAAAGGTAAATTTAGTAAGGTCTAATATGTTGTCCAATAGCTTCATATTGGTTTCGCTAAATACACAATCTATATCTCTAGTGGCAGGCCTATTATCATAAACCATAGTCATAATAGAGCCACCATAAACTGTTATCTCCAGTTGTAATTGATTTTCTTTCAACCGTTCATTAAGATAGTCACAAATCTTAAGCAATTTATCCCTATCCATCAATTCTATATTATTGGATTTGACCATATTGTTCCTCCTAATCAGAAAACTAACTGCAATTTAATTATATCATATTTTTAAACATTGCTAATATTCCATATAATATAAATGATACGCAACAAATTAATGGATTAACCACACCATGCTATCCAAACAATTAATGAAAATGCAGATATAATTATGCCTATTATAATATTAATACCAAAGTATATATTAAACTCTTTCTTGGGAACTATGTTTTGCTTATTAAACTTGGATGCCCATATAGGTGGACTCAAAAATAAAAGTATACTAAGTATTGTTACAATGCTTAAGCCTACCATCAAAGGTATGGCTAAATTATTATATAATAAATATGCAATATCTTGGGCATATACTCCTAACGCAATAGCCATTAACATACTTCCATATAAAAAGAACCTTGTTTTATTTCTTTCTCGAACCGACATTTCCATCCCCTTTAATTTATTCTAATTGTTGCATCTTTTTCTGCTTATACACATTATACCACCTATTTATATCAGTATAATCCCTAAACTTCAACTTACATCCAATAAGGCTTATCCTACTTATGATAAGGTTCACCCTTCATAATTCTAAAACTCCTATATATTTGCTCTAACAATATCATCCTCATTAATTGATGTGGAAAGGTCATTTTTGAAAAGGATAATTTAAAATCGCTTCTATCTACTATATCTTGAGAAAGTCCTAGTGAACCTCCTATTATAAATGTAATATCATTAATTCCATCTATCGCAAGTTCCTTCATTTGTTTTGATAATTCTTCAGATGATAGAGAATGTCCATCTATTACTAGGGCAATAATATATGACCTTTTAGGAAGCTTTGATAATATCCTTTGTCCTTCTTTATTTCTTGCTATATCCTTTTCCTTTTGGGTTAGATCTTCAGGTACCCTTTCATCTTTTACCTCTATTAGCTTTAAACTACAATACCTTGAAAGCCGAATTGCATATTCTTTTAATCCTGCTGATATATATTTTTCTTTAATCTTTCCTACTGCAATAACAGTTATATTCATCCCTACATCGCCCCCAATTTTCAGTATCCGATAGATAGTGTCGATTAAAAAAGCTATGGATATTAAAATATCCATAGCTTTTTTAATCGAATTAATCCATATACAAATTCTATGAGATATTTATTCCTATAACCAGCTCTCTACCTTTTCTAATAGATCAAAGTTAGTTAAATCATAGTGTATAGGGGTTATAGTAACATATCCTTGCCCCAAATAGTACCTATCAGTGTCCTTTTCCAAACCATTCTTCTTTCGCCCTTTCAATGTCAATATTACTTCTCTATTATTATTTTTTTCAATATGATAATAATCATAGACGATTCCGCCTATTTTACATACCTTTATTCCCTTTACCTCATCTTCATCTAAAAAAGGAGTGTTGATACTTAATACTATGTTGTTTTTAATAAAATCATCCTTAGACTTTTCCAAAATGCACCTTCCATACTTTACTGCTGTATCATAATTAACATTTCCATTATTGAATTCTGCTGACAGAGCCATGGAAGGCAGTTTATGAATATTTGCCTCTATGGCAGCTGATACTGTGCCAGAATACAATATATCCATCCCTAAATTTACTCCCATATTTATACCCGATAATACCATATCTATAGGTTCATCTATCAACTTATCCAATGCAACCCGTACACAATCGGCAGGGGTTCCCGATACACTATAAGCTTTAGATTTCAAATCCCCGATTTCTACTTCTCTAACCATTAAAGACTTTCCTATAGTTATAGCCTGGCTTTGAGCACTTCTCTCATCTTCCGGTGCAACAATTATCAATTCATAAGTTTTCTCTAGTTCTTTTGCCAATCTATATATTCCTTCAGCATATATTCCATCATCATTTACCAATAATAATCTCATCTCTTCCTCCTTTTGGCACAGCTATTATAGGTATTATTATACCAAAAATAAAGGAGAATAGTATTCATTTCCCTCAGTTATACAGTCCTACCCTTTAATAACCCCCAAGGGGGTTAACTTCACTAGTGGCTTTACCAAATCCTTTTGATTTTCCATTACCTTTTCTATATCTTTATAAGCCATAGGAGCTTCTGAAAGATCCTTTTTGAATCCCTTATGGACTATATTTCCCATAGCCTTATCCGCCATCTCTTTTGTTATCACCCTATTTGCTTCTCTTCTAGACATAACCCTGCCCGCTCCATGGGAACATGTCTTAAAGCTCTCCTCATTGCCTAACCCCTCTACTATATAGGACGGAGTACCCATAGAACCTGGAATTACTCCTAACTCTCCCATTTCGGCTCTAATAGCACCTTTTCTATGAACCACCACTTCCTCGCCAAAATGTTCCTCCACGGCAGCATAGTTATGATGTATGCTTACCTTCATGGATATGCGCTCCGATTTGGTCTCATCTTGAAATATAGCATAAAATTGTTCAAACAGTTGGCGCCTATTTTCCTTTGCAAAATCTAATGCATAGTTCATTGCATTGAAATATTCTCTTCCCTCATCCGAATCCATATAGAGCCCTGCTAGATCATGCTTTAAATCTGTCAACTTATTCCTCTTATTTATATCCCTAGCAATTTTATCATAGTAATTTGCTATTTTATAACCAAAGTTTCTACTACCCGAATGGACCATCAACCATATATACCCATCGCTACCCTGCTCCATCGTTAAAAAATGATTTCCACCACCTAGGGTTCCCAATTGGTATCTGGCCGCTTCCAACTCCTCATCTATTATCTTAGATTTAGGCGGGTTGTTAAACCCTTCCCAATCCCTGGGCCTTTTATGATTTTGAAATCCTAAAGGTATAGATCTATGAGCTCTGTCTACTATATTCTCTAATTGTGGTATACTTATTTCCCCAATATCTGTTTTAACAGCGATAATTCCACACCCAATGTCAACGCCTACTGCATTGGGAATAATAACCCCCCTCGAGGCTAAAACTCCTCCTATCGGCATCCCAAAGCCTACATGAACATCTGCCATAAGGGCTATATGAGAATGGGCAAAGGGTAGATTAGAAAGATTGACAGCTTGAATAAGCGCCTCATCTTCCACCTCCTCAGCCCAAGATTTTATCGGTATTCTTCCTATATCAAAAATCTTCATAGCTTACCCCCTTTTCATAGTTTTCAAAACCTATCGTTAGCACAATTCATTAAACCACCAAGTATCTAGGTGGACGTTTACAATAATAACAGCTGTGGGGACTAGTCCAATCAGTAAAGGATACCTCCCCTAATTCATATATATCTGGAGGTTGTTCAAAAGTTTCTACAAAATCCTCTATGGCATTTTCTAGATGATCGTTGCAGACTACATACATAGTATCAGCTCCATCTACTTTTCAAAGGGTATATGGCAATTCCCTCTTAGTATATACATAAAATACGACGATTATAAAAACTTGACAATTCTGTCAAGTTTTTATAACCTACTTAACCTCAGTAAATGTAATTTTCACTTTTATCTCTTTTCCATTCCTTACAATCGTCAAAGTTGCTTTATCGCCCTTCTTATACCTATATAATATCTTCTGAAGCTGATTCATGCTTTCAACATCGTGGTCATCTATCTTGATTATTACATCGCCTGCCCTAATATCGGCCCTTTGAGCTGGTGAATTGGGCTGTACCTCGATTACTATAACTCCGCTATCTATACTTAAGTCTACCCCTAATTGTCTTTCATACTGTTCCACTTCGGTGCCTGCAAACCCTATAAATACAGTTTTAAAATCTCCTTTTTCTATCACTTCATCAATTATTGGTTTTGCTACATTTATAGGAATAGCAAAGCCTAAGCCTTCACCCATCTGAGAGCTAATCTTTACGGTATTGATACCTATAACCTCCCCCTTGCTATTTAAAAGAGGGCCCCCGCTGTTCCCTGGATTTATGGAAGCATCTGTTTGTATTAAATCCTCTATAACATTATATTGGTTTACTCTTACCGATCTATTTAGTCCAGATATCACTCCTGAGGTAACCGTTCTTTGAAAATCCAAACCTAAAGGATTTCCTATAGCAACAGCCAATTGCCCAACTTCCAGTGAATCGGAATCCCCTAAATCAGCTATATCCAATCCCCTTTTGTCCACCTTAACAATTGCTAAATCCAAAGCTGGATCGTTCCATAAAACTTTTCCTACTACCTTATCTCCATTTTCAAATAGAACATTTATCCTCTTTGCTTTACCATCTGCTATTACATGGGAATTGGTGAGTATATATCCATCGGGATGCACTACTACCCCTGATCCTATACCCTCTACTTCCCTTTCCCAAATGAACTCCCTTTGTACTTGTACAGTGGTTATTCCAACAACGGAACTCATGGTCTTTTTGGCTACTGCCTCAACCGCCGATACTTCATCGGTTGGCATTATGCTTATTTGTCCCTGTTTATTGGGAATTTCACCTTTATATATGCTAGGTGCAGGTAATATCTTTCCATATATATAGTTTGGTGCAATATATACGCTAATAATTCCCCCTATAATAGCTGCAATCAATGCAACTACAAAATAGGATAGCAGATTATTTCTTCTCGGTGGTCTATCATAATACATTCCCATTCCTCCTATCTACTACAGGCTATATACCTTTGTAGGTTTATTTTTATAAGTCAACCCTAAAAACACATCCCTAGTCACATCTATTCCCATATTCTCAATATAATTCCTTACAGTATTATGAGCTAGGCTTGGAGTATTGTTCTCCTCACTTAGATGGGCCAATAATATGATTTCTCCACATCCATCTAATATCTCCGAAAGAGTTTCCCCTGCATGAACATTGGACATATGTCCCTGAGAACTAAGTACCCTCCGCTTTACATGCCATGGATAGCTGCCCTCTTTAAGCATCTGAACGTCATGATTGGATTCCATAAAATAAAGATATGATCCTTTGATGTTACTTTTCATATTATCACATACCCAACCTGTATCGGTTATAATACTTATCTTTGTGTTTTTATAATAGATACAATATCCAACGGGTTCCTCCGCATCATGATGTACCTTGAACGCGCGAACTTCTAGATCGTCCAAGTTAAAATCCTTTCCTGATTCTATAATCCCTATGTTTCGATCCTCTATATGACCTATAGTCCTGCTCATGGCTTCCCAGGTCTTCTCATTTGCCAATATAGGTATGTTATATCTCCTAGAAAGTACACCCACTCCCCTTATATGATCTATATGCTCATGTGTTACTAAGATATAATCTATAGTAGTTGGGCACACCCCTATGGAAGACAGTCGGTTCTCTATACTTTTCCCACTAAATCCTCCATCTACCAAAAGCCTAGTTCTCCTGGTCCCAACATATTGACAATTTCCACTACTGCCACTTCCCAGGGAACAAAATTTTACCCCCATATCATTTCCCCCAATACCCAATATTAATAACCATATACATTATAATATATAGATTAGACCTTTAGCAAGAATACGCGCTCCAATCATATTGAATTTATTGG
>DUNJ01000061.1 GCA_012839395.1 Tepidimicrobium sp. | reverse complement strand
TTTAAAATTCTTGATAGAAGATACCAAATCCAATGAGGAATTTGTTAAGAGCGTCCTAGATGAATTTGGAGTGGAATATTAGGAGGGGTTGATATGAAAAGGGAAGATGATTTTCACAAGAGAAGGAAACATCTGGCGGATTTAAGTGAAGAGGAATTAGAACAAAGATTTTGGCAATTGGCTGAGAAAATTGTAGATCCATTGATAGAGCTGGCGGAAAAGAATACTACTCCATCTATAGAGAGATCGGTGCTCCTTAGAATGGGCTTCTCTAGCTTAGAAGCTCAGAGCATAGTGGAGGGCATAATCGATAGGGGATTGATGGGAAAAGGGGCAGGGCATATAGTATATAGGTTGGCTAAGGATAAGGGAATGGATATCAGAGAGGCTGGCTTGAAATTGGTAGATGGTGATATGTGGGATGATGTAGTAGCTATATTCCAAGGAGGGGAAGGCTAATGGAATTGAAGCCAAATAAAAAGCTAGATATTGAATATATATTGAAAGATTTAGATAGGTATAGACCTAGGAGAAGGGGTTGGGTTTGGAGAAGGGGAATTGGAGAAAAGAGGCAGATCGGAAAGTTTGAATACTATGATATGTCCGAACCTCTTAAGGATAGCCAACCCTTGCCAGCGGCTAAATATTTTGACAATATAGATCCCCAATCAAAGTCCATTATAACTACGGAGATTGCTTCGGGCAGATTTGAAGACGACATAAGGCGGATGAGGATGGCAGCTTGGCATGGGGCTGATCATTTGATGGTTATAAGGACTGCAGGACAGAGCCATTTCGATGGATTGATAGAGGGTACGCCACAGGGTGTAGGTGGAATACCCATTACTCGAAAGCAGGTAAGAGCCCAAAGAAAGGCATTGGATTTGATCGAAGATGAGGTAGGAAGGCCTATTAACTATCATTCCTATGTATCAGGGGTGGCAGGACCGGAGATCGCCGTCATGTTTGCCGAAGAGGGGGTTAATGGTGCGCATCAAGATCCTCAGTACAATGTGTTGTATCGAAATATAAATATGGTAAGGTCCTTCGTTGATGCGGCAAGTGCTAAGAAAAGCATGGTATGGGCTAATATGGCCCAGATAGATGGGGCCCACAATGCCAATGCAACTGCCAGGGAAGCCTGGAAGGTTATGCCTGAACTGATGGTACAGCATGCTATAAACTCCATGTTTTCAGTTAAAGTTGGCATGAAGAAGGAGAATATATGCTTATCAACGGTGCCTCCAACTGCTCCACCGGCTCCATGTATGAGGTTGGATCTACCCTATGCTGTTGCTCTAAGAGAGCTATTTTCTGAATATAAGATGAGGGCACAGATGAATACCAAATATATGGAATCATCGGCAAGGGAAGCCACTGTAACCCATGTATTGAATCTGCTCATATCTCAACTAACTAGAGCGGAAATTCAGTCCACCATTACTCCAGATGAGGGGCGAAATGTACCATGGCATATATACAACATAGAAGCGGTAGATACTGCAAAGCAGGCCTTTGCAGGTATGGATGGACTTACGGAGATGCTGGAGATAAAGAGGGATAGCGGGGAATTAGCCGAAAAAGTTAGGGAATTGAAGGAAAGGGCCGTATTGTTTATGGAGGAGATCCTAGAAGTTGGTGGATATTTCAAAGCGGTAGAGGAAGGATTTTTTGTAGATTCTGGTTACTACCCTGAGAGAAATGGAGATGGAATATCAAGAAAAATAGATGGTGGAGTAGGCGCAGGAACTGTATATGAAAGAGATGAGGATTATATGGCTCCCGTAACCGCTCATTTTGGATATAACAATATAGAACAGTATGATGATGGGGCTGTAGACAATCCATCTAAATTGATAGGCGGCTGTACTTTTGAGGATCCGGATAAGATAGTGTATATAGACGAGTTGGATGAGAACGACAATATATACCTTAGATTGGAGGAGACGGAGGAGCTGAGAAATACCTCTAAACTGAAACCGGAAATGGAATGGTTAGGAGATGGAATAATTTTAATTACCCTATTCCTACCTGCTGAGGAAAGGATTGCAGAATTTGCTGCATTGGAAATAGGAAAGAGACTAGGATTACAGGATGTAGAAGTAATCCATAGGGAGATAATGCAGGAGGCGGAAGGTACCAGGATAGAATTGAAAGGTAGAGTAGACTTTACAATAGATATAGATGAATTGGTAATACCGCCAAAACCGGAAATATTGACGGAAGATGAGATTAGAGAGGATATAGATAAGAGGCCAATGGCGGTGGTAGCAGCTACCATAGGTGAGGATGAGCACTCGGTCGGACTAAGGGAGATAATAGATATTAAACATGATGGCATAGAAAAATATGGAATAGAAAGCAATTATCTAGGTACATCAGTCCCTGTTGAAAAACTAGTTGATGCAGCTATAGAATTGGATGCAGATGCCATACTTGCTTCTACTATAATAAGCCATGATGATATCCATTATAGAAATATGAAGAAGCTGCACGACCTATGTGTTGAAAAGGGGATAAGGAATAATATAATACTGGTAGCAGGCGGTACTCAGGTTTCCAATGAATTAGCTATAGAAAATGGAATGGATGCGGGCTTTGGCAGAGGCTCCAATGGTGATCAAGTGGCAACGTTTTTGGTGAAAAAGAGAAGAGAGATGACAAATGAAAGTTGATCTGCTGGTGGCTGAAATCGGTAGTACCACCACTGTAGTGAATGCATTTGATTTTACACCTTGTCCTAAGTTTATAGGACAAGGTCAATCCCCTACATCGGTGGGTGAGGGGGATGTAAATATAGGTCTTAAATCTGCCATTGAGAATCTAGCTAAGACCTTGGAAACTGATGGGATTAAATATTTGGAAATGATAGCTACTAGCAGTGCAGCCGGGGGTTTAAGGATGACGGTGCATGGCTTGGTATATGATATGACCGTTAAGGCTGCTAAGGAAGCGGCTTTGGGAGCGGGGGCTAATATAGAATATATAACCGCCGGAAAGCTTAGAGATTCCGATTTAAATAGAATAGAGGACATAGATCCAAATATAATATTAATAGCGGGTGGAGTGGATTATGGCGAAAGAGATACTGCTCTGTATAATTCCCAACTTATAGCAAGGCTGAATCTAAATATACCGGTAATATATGCAGGAAATGTAGAGAACCAGCAAGAGGTAAGGATCTTATTTGAGGACAAGAGATCCGAATTGTATGTAGTAGAGAATGTTTATCCTAAGATCGATCAGTTGAATATAGAACCTACACGTAGAATAATTCAAGGTGTATTTGAAAAGCATATTGTTCATGGACCGGGAATGGAAAGGGTTAGGGATATGGTTACTGGAACCATAATGCCTACGCCAGGTGCTGTAATGGCTTCCTCGGAGCTATTATATGATGAGTTGGGAGATCTGGTTACGATAGATGTTGGGGGGGCTACTACCGATATTCATTCGGTAACGGAGGGTAGTGAGGAGATATCTCGAATACTTATAAGTCCAGAGCCTTTGGCTAAACGAACTGTGGAAGGGGATTTGGGAGTATATGTTAATATGCAGAACATCGTCAACATGGTTGGCAAGGAGGAACTTGCAAAGGAACTAGATATTATAGAAGAGGAATTGGAGGACATGATAGAGAATTATGAGCCGATTCCACGATCTGAAATGGAATTGAACTTTGTGGAGAAGCTAACCGAACATGCTGTAATTACTGCAATTAAAAGGCATGCAGGTAGATTGAGGGACCTATATGGACCCGGAGGTAAAAAGACTATTGCTGAGGGTAAAGACCTAACAGCAATTAGAACTATAATTGGAACAGGTGGTGCATTAACTAGGCTACCAAATAGAGTTAAGCTATTAAAGCAAATAGCTTCTAGTAATAGGGGCAGTGAACTATTGCCCACCAAAGGAGCCAATATAGTTATAGACAACAATTATATAATGGCCTCTTTAGGTGTGATGTCTAAGGAATATCCAGAGGAAGCTTTAGAGTTATTGAAGGATAGTTTAGATTTATAAGTTCATATATTCTTTAAAGTTAGCATTTTGGAGGTAATTATGGAATATCCTAAGATCAAGGTGGATTTGAATAAGGTGGAACATAATGTAAGGACTATAGTGAATTTATGCAGGAAATACGACATAGAGGTTGCAGGGGTTACCAAGGTGTTCTGTGGCGATCCTAGGATAGCTCAGGCATATGTGGATGGTGGAGTAAGCTATTTGGCCGATTCCAGGATTGAAAATTTAAAAAGGCTAGGGGATTTTAGCCTACCTAAGATGTTATTGCGGTTACCGATGCTATCTCAGGTGAAACAGGTAGTAAAGTATGCAGATATATCCTTAAATTCGGAGATTGACACCATCAGGGCGCTATCTAAGGAGGCTAAGGCTATAAATAGGAGGCATAAGATAATTTTGATGGTGGATCTGGGGGATTTAAGGGAAGGATACTACTATGAGGAGGAGATTTTTAGCGCATTAGAGGAGGTGATGTCTCTAAGTGGAGTTGAATTATTTGGCATTGGGACCAATTTAACCTGCTATGGTGGGGTGATCCCCGAGGAATCAAATCTAAGGAAATTGGCGGAGATAGCTAAAGCCATAGAGGAAAAACATGAAGTTAGTATGGAGGTGGTATCTGGGGGGAATTCCAGCAATATCCATATGCTATCGGAGGGTAAATGGGTATCAAGAATCAATAATTTAAGATTAGGAGAGTCCTTAGTATTGGGGCAAGAAACAGCCTATGGAAGGAGAATCGATAATACCCATGACGATGCATTTAAACTTGAGGTAGAGGTGATAGAGGTTAAGGAGAAGCCTTCCGTGCCTACGGGGAAGATAGGAAGGGATGCTTTTGGAAGGGTGCCGGCCTTTACGGATAAGGGTATTAGAAAGAGGATTATATGTGGAGTGGGTAAACAAGATGTAGAGGCGGATTCGTTGATTTCGATGGACGATAATTTGACTATTTTAGGGGGAAGTAGTGACCATTTAATACTAGATGGAACCGATAGCGATATAGATTATGAGGTTGGGGATAGTATAGAATTTAAACTAACCTATGGCGGAATATTAGGAGCTATGACATCTGAATATATCAAAAAGGATATCTTTAGGAACTGTAGGAAATAGGACCTATTAGATTTTATTTTACAATTGATAATTATCAGAATCTTTGATATAGTTAGAAGACATATTATATTTTTAAGTTATAAAATATTGGGAGGAGAGTAAAAATGAATTTAAAGGAAAAGAGAAAACCCTATTTGTATGAGGCAATTATATCCTTTGGTTTTTTAATAGTTGTGATGGCGGTAAGTATTGCAAAGTTTGAGGCAGATCCACATGTACCGATGTTAATAGGTACGGCTTTTGCAGCAGTTATAGCTATAAGGCTTGGCTATACCTGGGACGAGATTGAAAAGAGTATGTTTGATGGAATCTACCAGGCATTGCAAGCCGTCATCATCCTTGCAGTAATTGGGGTTTTAATCGGTGTATGGTTAGAGGCAGGTGTGGTTCCAAGTATGATCTATTATGGGTTAAGCATATTGAAGCCCAATATATTTCTAGTGGCTACCCTTATAATATGTTCTATTACCTCCTTGGCAACGGGTACCAGCTGGGGAACTGCAGGAACCATAGGGCTTGCTTTAATGGGCATTGCTAGTGGGCTTGGAATACCGGCTCCTATTGCAGCTGGTGCTATTATTTCGGGGGCGTATTTTGGAGATAAGCTATCCCCTTTATCTGACACTACCAACTTGGCGCCGGCAGTTGCTGGGACCGATGTTTTCACCCACGTCAAGTTTATGCTTTCAAGCACTGCGATAGTATATGTAATTTCTGCGGTACTATATCTATTTATAGGTTTCAAATATACTAGTACTTCTGCGGATATGTCTTCAATAGCTGTAATAAAGGATGGATTGGCTTCCAGTTTTAATATTTCACCATTGCTATTGATCCCCCCTTTGGCGGTAATAATTTCCATAGCCTTTAAGGTACCAGCTATACCGGGAATAACTATTGGGATAGTATTGGGCATAATAGAAGGTTTTATATTCCAGGGATCTACCTTAGGTAGCATATTGGATGCTAGCTATTCAGGATTTGTTAGTGAAACTGGATTAGAAGCAATAGATGAACTGTTAACGGCTGGAGGATTGGATGGAATGATGTATTCCATATCCCTTACCATAATTGCCATGATGTTTGGTGGAATTATGGAGAAAACGGGACAGTTGCAAGTTATAGTAGATGTTATATTGGGATGGATAAAGGGTGTCACTGGGTTGATAACCGCAACGGTATTGACCTGTATATTTAGCAACGCTACCATGCCCGAACAATATATATCCATAGTAGTACCTGGTAGAATGTACGCTAAGGCCTATAGGGATAAAGGATTGCATCCTAAGACTTTGTCAAATGCTCTTGAGTCTGCGGGAACTTTGACTTCGGCACTAATACCTTGGAATACCTGTGGAGTATTTATGACGGGGATTCTAGGGGTGACTACCCTCCAATATGGAAAATGGGCGTTTTTCAATTATCTGATGCCATTAGCAGCGATCGTGTTAAGTGTAGTAGGAGGGTTGACTGTTGCAAGGATAGAAGATGATCCAGATACTGTAATAGAGACTACATCTTAGATATTGGCCGGATAGGATTTTGAAATCCTATCCGGTTTTTAAATGGTTCAATTGACTAAGGACGCTATCTAATATACCATGTGTATTGATAAGATAATATGATTAATAGGTGATGATATGGATCTATTTACTATGAATATGGAAAATCAATTGAAAAAGGATGCCCCGTTGGCCGATAGGATGAGACCAACTACTATATCCCAATTTGTAGGCCAGGAACATATATTGGGAGAGGGAAAGCTTTTAAATAGAGCTATAAAGGCGGATAGGATAAATTCCATGATATTTTATGGGCCACCAGGAACTGGGAAAACTACTTTGGCTATGATAATCGCCAATACTACCCGTATGAACTTTAAAAAACTATCTGCGGTGACCTCTGGGGTAAGGGATATAAGAAGGGTAATTGGAGAGGCGGAAGAGGATTTAAAGCTCTATAATAGGCGAACCATATTGTTTATAGATGAAATCCATAGATTTAATAAGGCTCAACAAGATGCGCTACTTCCCTTCGTAGAGAGGGGAATAATAATATTGATTGGGGCTAGCACGGAAAATCCATATTTTGAGGTGAATAAGGCTTTAATATCTAGAATGATGGTTATACCTTTAAAGCCCCTTAAGGACGAAGATATATATAAATTGATAAAAAGGAGCTTGAAGGATAGGGAAAGGGGGCTAGGGAAATATAAGGTAGATATGGATAAAGAAGCTATAGATTACCTTGTAACTATATCCGATGGAGATGGGAGAGCTGCATTGAATTCATTGGAAATAGGGGTTTTGTCCACTCCTCCTAATGACAAGGGCATAATCCATATCGATTTGGATACAATAAGGCAATGTATATTGGTGAAATCAGCTAAGTATGATAAGGGTGGAGATGAGCATTACGATACTATTTCAGCTTTTATAAAGAGCATGAGAGGTACAGATCCAGATGCAACCCTTTATTGGCTAGCTAAGATGATAGATGCCGGAGAGGATCCGAAATTTATTGCCAGGAGAATAATTATAGCTGCCGCTGAGGATGTAGGCAATGCAGATCCCTGGGCTTTGAATATGGCTGTATCTGCATTTAATGCAGTTAATGTTATTGGGATGCCGGAAGGCAGAATAATATTAGCACAAGCGGCACTTTATGTGGCCTGTGCTCCTAAGAGCAATGCAGCCTATGTTGGTATAGATAAGGCTTTGAGGGATGTAAGGGAGAAGCGGATTGGTAGGGTACCTGGACATTTAAAGGATGCCTCGTATGCAGGAGCTGATAGGCTTAGCCATGGAAAAGGATACAGATACCCCCACGATTATAGGGGAGGATATGTAAAACAAAGCTATTTACCCGATGAGCTAATTGGCATCAATTATTATAAGCCCACTGAAAACGGTTATGAAGGCAGGATAAGGGAACATCTGAAAAGATTATTTGACAAAAATGAGTAATATAAATATAATATTATAAAGTTCATATAGACTATGATGGGAAGAGTAGGTGTAGGCGGCTGATTACAGGGAGTCAAAGTAGAGTGAAAATTTGGCACAGCTCCTATATTGAAGAACATCCCTGAGTCTCTAACCGAACTCTTTGAAAGTAGGCTTAGACGGTTACATACCGTTATTATGATTTTGTATTTATGTTAGAGAGGCTATCTATAGCAATTAGGGTGGTACCGCGAACCTATATTCATTAAAAAAACCTTCCA
>DUNJ01000060.1 GCA_012839395.1 Tepidimicrobium sp. | reverse complement strand
TTTATCAATACTATTTAAGGTGTTAATAATGTGCCATCTATAAGTCGCGTCTGCGTCCACTTAGTTATTCCCTTTTCACATGGATATTTTTTAGCCTCTTTTTCATCTATATCTACTCCAAGCCCAGGTTTGTCATTAGCGTATACATAGCCATCTTTGAATTCTGGCAACCCAGGGAATACATCCAATAACGCTTCTTTAGGCCCCTTTAATTCCTGAATTATAAAATTTGGCGGCTCTGTACCAGACCATTCTTGCACCCCGAAGTTGTGAGAAGCCAAATCTATGTGGATATTAGCAGCATGTCCTACTGGAGACATATCCCCTGGCCCATGCCATGCTGTCCTTACCCCAAATTGTTCTGCAAATATCTGCAATTTCCTTGCTGGTGTTATACCGCCAATTTGACTTATATGTACACGTATATAGTCTATTAGCTGTTCAACAATTAAACATCTCCATTCATATGGGTTATTAAACAATTCCCCTTGAGCTAAAGGAATAGATGTCTGTGAACGGAGCTTTCTAAACCATTCCCCTTGTTCTAATGGTAGAGGATCTTCTAAAAAAAACAAGTCATATGGTTCTAATGCCTTTGCTAATTGTATAGCTTCTATAGGTCGCAGTCTTTCGTGTACATCATGACACAAGGATACTTCAAAACCTACCTTATTGCGTATGTCCTCAAACAATTTTATGGTATCTCTCATATATTTTTTAGTATCTATATAAATACCATCCGGAGCTCCAATAGGTGCATTGTTAGGGGCTTGCCCATATCCGTCTCCTCCATATCCACCGCACTGACAACGCATATGCGTAATACCTTGCTCCCTATATTTTTCTATATTTTCACATATTTCATTAACATCCCTACCATCTACATGACGATAAACAGGCACTCCTTCCCTACATTTACCACCAAATAATTGATATAATGGCATATTTGCCATTTTACCCTTAATGTCCCATAACGCCATATCTACACCGGAAATAGCGTTATTTGATATAGGACCATTTCTCCAATACGCATTATGATGCATTAAATGCCATATATCCTCTATGTTTTCAACACTTTTCCCTACTAATAACGGTTTAATATATTCTTCTATTACACATCCTACCGCTAAATGTCGATATGCAAATGTAGCACACCCCAATCCATAAAGTCCAGGTTGATTTGTTTCTATTTTTACCACTATCAAATTAATGCCCTCTGGCGCCGTATATATTACTTTGATGTCCTCAATCTTTGTCGTCATAATCACTTCTCCTTTAAAATTTATTTGTTGTTATTTGTTGTTATTTGTTGTCGAGTTTATGTTCCAAAGTCTATATTTTCAAACTTGTCTATCGTCTGACAAGTTTGACGGTGAGCGGTTATAAAAATATTAATCTACTTCAAGCCTATCAATAGCTTGCTGCAAATGTTCATACATCAATTGACGTGCACGCTCCGCATCCCTATCCTCTATGGCTCTTAAAATTGCTTTATGATAATAAATACCATCATTATACCCAAAAATTTTATTGATTTGTTTATGGCTTTTTTCAGTTTTATTAAATACATCTTTTAAGCTTTTTCCTAGCAATTGATTGCCCGAGGCTTTGCAGATTTCTTCATGGTACAATCTATCAGCCTTTATAAATTCTATAGGGTTGCCTATGTTTTTAGACATAATAGTTAAATAATTACGCAGCTTCTCAATTATTTCTTCATCAATATTAGGAACTGCTAGATAACAAGCCTCCGTTTCTACTATTCTCCTAAATTCAAGCACCTTACTAATATCTTTGCAATCTTCTTTTGTAATACTATTTGGATTATAGCTACGGGCATTTATATCGGTGTTCTTAACATAAGTCCCTTTGCCCTGAAAGCTCTCTAAAACACCTATGGCGATCAGCTGTTGAATCGCTACCCTTATGCTGGCTCTACTAACCCCCAAAATTTCTGTCAACTGATTCTCAGATGGGACTTTTTCTCCCAGTTTCCAATTTCCGTTCTCTATATTGTTTTTAAGGTATTCAATAATCTGTTCTGTAACATTTGATTTAACTATACTCATATTTCATCACCCTTACACGAACGTTCGAACTTAAGTTCGACCTTGTAAAAATATTTTTATGTCTAAATTGTTTTTAAGGCTAGATGTCACATGTCTGACAAGTTATGTTTTTATTATAAACTCTATTTATTGCTATGTCAATAGTATTTTTAAATCATTTTTAATAATATCACCCAATATCAGAACTATCCTATTAAGAATAAAAGTGAGCAAAGATCTAAACTTTGCCCACTATACAAACAATTTAGGGTTGAGAAATTTAGGTATTCCAATGAAAATCTGAGGAAATAGCATTATTAATATCAGTATTGCCAGTGATATTAAGAAGTATGGTAGTACCCCTTTAAATGACTCTTCGACAGTAAGACCTGATATAGAGCCTGCTATTAATAAACATAATCCATAGGGCGGAGTAACCAACCCTAAAGCCAAGGTTATAACAATGACTAATCCTAAATGAATTGGATCAACCCCAAGTGACATTGCTGTAGGTAATATTACCGGTACAAACAAAATCATAGCTGGCACTCCATCCATAAATGTTCCAACAAACAAAAAGAATAGAACTACCGAAATTAGAAAGAAAACAGGACTGCTGGAACCATTAACGAATAATCCCGAAACCACTTCCTGTATTCCATAATACCCCATTAATTCACCTAGTGCATTAGCAGTGGCTAGAGCAAATAGTGAAAGGGAGCTTAGTTTCAATGTTTCAACTATTATTGAAGGAAGTTGTTTCAAAGTTAGAGTTTTATAGAAAAATATCCCAATAAATATTGCATATAAACAAGCAAAACCGGCAGCTTCTGTCGGTGTATACCATCCAGTAATTATACCGCCGATTATTATAACAGGCGTAAACAATGCAGGCAGACTTTTAATAAAGAGTTTCCATAATTCTTTAAATGGTACCCTCTCATTTTTCGGAAAATTTAACTTCCTACCCTTAATAGCTACAACTAGCATCATGCCTAAACCCAATAATATACCCGGAACTAGACCTGAAAAAAATAATGCTGCTACCGAAACATTGGTAACTCCTGCATAAACAACCATCATAATACTAGGCGGAATAATGCTACTAAGAGTAGACGAAATAGCCGTTACTCCTACAGAGGTTCCTTTATCATATCCCTCTTTCTCCATTGCTGGTATAAGTACTTGTCCCACCCCCGCAGTATCTGCTTGGGAAGAACCAGATACCCCGGCAAATATCATAGAAACTATAATATTGGCATGGGCAAGGCCACCTCTAATATGCCCCACTAAAGCAACAGAAAAATCTATTAACATTTCAGATATCTTTCCATGATTCATTAAATTTGCCGCCAATATAAATAATGGAACTGCCAACAATACAAAGGAGTTTAAACCATAAAACATTTTATTAAAGATAACTATATTAGGTATATTTGACAAACTACTGATACCCGCAAATGCAACAATCCCAAGAGAGAACGAAATTGGTACTCCAATTGCCATTAATGCAATAAAAATTACTATTAATAAAATTTCCATCATAGCTCATGACCTCCCTCTTTTAAAATTAAAATATTTTCCAAGATATGCATTATTAAATAAAATGTCATAGTAGTTCCAGTAATAGGAAGGCTTATCCATACATAACCCATTGTAAACTGAGGCACATTAGGCCACTTATAATTCCAAAACTTCTGTGTTACATTCACACCATATCTAAGCATTGAAAATGTGAAAATTAACATAATTGCATAAATCACAATATTGTAAATAATTTTTTTTCGACCCTTCAATTTATCTCCTAAAGCGGTGAAAGCAAAATGCTGATTATTTGCAACAGCCCATGCCGCCCCCATAAACACTGCCCATATAAACGAGTATTTAGCCACATCTTCAGACCAAGTAATAGCTATCTTAAGCACCCTGCTACCTATCTGTAATAAGATAGTTAACAAAAATATTGATATAAAAATCGTACCCAATGTTATTTGTATTTTCTCTACAGTAGAACGTATTTTTCTTATTTTGTCCAAGTCCCGATGCCTCCTTTGCCTAATTATAAAAACACACCCATATTATCGTCATATCTTACCATAATTCTATATGGGTGTGCCCGTAAATATTAAATTATTCTACATTTTATCGTTTTTAATTACTTTGCAGACCTTACCATCTCCAACAGATCAACTAAATCATTTTCCTTAGCAAAATTGTCTTGTATTGGAATAGCTATTTTCATAAAAGCTTCTTTGTCCACTTCGTTTACTTCTCCACCCTCTTCTATAACCTTGGCTTTAGATTCATCTAACATTCTGTAAGTTACTTCTCTTTCTTCTTGAGTTGCCTGTTTTACTGCTTCAATGATCCAATCCTGCTGTTGTTTTGGCAAACTATCAAATCTTTCCCCATTCATCAACAATAAACGGGTTGTATAATCGTGCTCTGTTTCAGATATATACTTACCATTCACCGTTTTGTGATGATCTTGTTGTGAAAAGTTTGTATAATCATTCTCCGATGCATCTACAACTCCTTGCTGTAAAGCTTGATATAACTCATTCCAATCTACAGATGCTGGTATTGCACCTGCATCTTTCCAAAATTGTTGTTGAACAACTGAATTTTGAGTTCTTATAGAAAGCCCTGATGCATCTTCTGGAACCTCTATAGGCTTTTTACCATAATAATTTCTAACACCGGCGCTCCAGTAACTCATAATTTTAAATTCGTTGTTAGTTTTTTCACTAATAATCTCCGCCATGGTGTTACCAAAATCCCCATCCATCGCTTTTTCCCAATGATCAAATCCATCGAATAGATATAGCAAGGATAATAAATCCACCTCTTCTACACCTATTCCAGTCATAAATCCTGGAGATGCAACTACCATGTCTGCTGCTCCCAATGATAATTTTTCAATAAGTTCTGATTCGTTAGTTCCAATTGAACCATTATGAACCTCTACTGTAATATTTCCATCTGAAATTTCCTCTACTACTTCTTTAAACTTCACCATACCATATTGATATGGATTGTCTGTTGAAGTCTGGTTATGAGCTATAACTAGATGAAGTGGTTCTAAGTCTGTCGCTGCATCTTCACCAGCTGGTTCTTCAGTATCTCCAGCTGGTGCTGCATCTTGTTGACACCCTACTAACAAACCAGCTATTAGCGTTAAAGCTAAAAGAATTACCAGAATTTTTCTCATCCTTATTCCCCACCTTCTTTATTATATTTTTAAAAACGGTTAAACCGTTTTAATATCTTTACATAGATTCAATTCTTTCCCAAATGGAATCCTCCACAGGTATTCCCTTTTCCATATTTTCTTTTCTAGTAGCAATAACCCTTTCACCAGGGTATAATATTTCTCTCTCTTCTTCTACAGGTTGAGAATTCTTTATATATTTTAAAGTATTATCTACCATAGAATCGGTCATTTCTGGAGCATTAAATTTACTAGGATCGATGGCAATAAAAACTTGGGACAGAGCATATTCATCGTCACATTTCTTACCTATGTCGGCCGTTGAATACCCTGATGATAATACTGTAGCTATAATATCCAATGCTATGGATATGCCTGATCCTTTCCAAAATCCAATAGGTAATACCCTCCAAGTTTTTTCAATTTCTGCCGGTTCCCTGGTTACTTCCCCCTTTGTATCGTATCCACCTACCACAGGCAACCGCTTTCCTCTTAGCTTATATTCTTCTATCTTGCCATAGGAAAACTGGGACATGGCTGTATCTAATACCACGTGTTCCCCATTACTCCTTGGTATGCTCATCACAAGAGGATTGTTACCTATTTTCCTATCTTTAGCACCCCATGCCGGCATATTCGGCATAGTGTTTGTCCAACATATACCTATACAACCTGCATCTGCGGCTTGCCAACCATAAGTTCCGCCCCTCATCCAGTGATTTGTATTTCCTAAAGCAACAATTCCAACTCCGCTTTTTTTTGCTATTTTAATGGCCCTATCCATACCAAACTTTGCATTTAAGTTCCCCATACCCCTGTTTCCATTCCATCTTTCAAGGGAGCCAAAAGCTTCAACTTTTTCAGGTTTCGCTTTAACATCAATATACCCTTTATCTATGTAAGCGATTACTCGTGGAAATCTATTTACCCCATGAGAATAGACGCCATCCAAGCTATTTTCAGCAAATATTTTAGATGAAGTATATGCATCTTCTTCGCTAAAACCTTTCTTTAATAATATTCTTTTAAACTCGTTAATCATATCATCAAATTTTATTCTCATACAACATAACCCCTTATACCTTATTTGCCATTTTTACATCTGCTTATTCCTAAACATCGTACCTATATATGCAATATTTCACTATCCGGAAAATCGATTTCATTATCCTAAACAAATTATACCATTTAATACAGTTGAATTCAAGCAAAATGTATTTTGCTCAGCATAATGGTCTATAAAAGTCAAACATATGTGACACGACCTCTGAAAAATTCTCTCTGAATAATGCTGTAGGTTTTCAAAATTGCTAATAATTATTTTGTCAAGGAGGAAAGCAATAGCGATCCTTGATTAAATAATTATTAGTAATATCATCTTAAGCAGCATTTTTAGAGAAATAATCTTCAACTATTTCATTTGGTGTTTTAAAGTTTAATATTTCCTTGCTATATTATTGTATCTTCTGCTGTATCTTTTAAATAACTTTACCATTTGGTTGTAACTTCTAAACCTTCTTTTATTATAAAATAATTCATTGTCTATTCTATGACTTCGCTCTACTATGCCATTTTACCATGGCGAGTAAGGACGAATACGCTTATGTTTTATATCTAGTTTTTCTAAATACTTTTCAAATCTAGTCTTCTTTTTTGTGATATCTTGATCATTAACAAATTCAATTCCATTATCTGTTTGAACTAATTCAACTTTAAATCCTAATTTTTCTTCCAATCGTTTTAAAAAATTAGATATACTATATGTGCTAAGTTCATTAATTAATTCCATATATCTTTTTCTAGAATATTCATCAATGGCTGTTATTTGGTAGTATCTACTGTGATAACTTGCAAAACCAATACATTCATTAGGTACATACTTTACATCTATTTGTACTCTCTCACCTGGATAGCTAGTTACAGGCTTACGGTAGGTAGATTTAGGATAACTCCTCCGTTTCTTCATTACATTGAGTTTCATTTTTCTTATTTGCCTACACATGGAATCATAGGTTCTCTTATAGCCTGCATCTCTTAATTTACGGTATACTTGTGCTAACCCCTCATGACCATGATAGCGGTGTTTGTGTCGTATTAAATCCAACTCTTCCTGCGTATGCTGATTTGGATGAGAGTAAGGCCTTCTGCTCTTGTTAGCTAGGGATTGCACAGTCCCATCATACCTTTTTCTCCAACGCC
>DUNJ01000059.1 GCA_012839395.1 Tepidimicrobium sp. | reverse complement strand
GCTGGTTTTGAAGACCAGAGGGCACACCAGCACCCATCTACTCCCATCTATCTATTGATATTTGCACCAATATATTATAGCATTTTTAAATTGCATGTCAAGGCTTACGGTTTTCAATTATTTTATCCTTCTAGACCATATTTTATAAATATCGATTATAAGATATAATATGAATAACCAGAAAGATACTTATATAGATATAGAACTTATTGAAACCATTTATCCGGTTAATTTTGATCTGCATATCGCCACCAAAATATAGTACTTACCAACCCCAATGCGCTGGTTAAAAGTACAATCATAATGCTAGTCGTTGAAACCATTGGTTCACCATTTTCAACACCAATAGCTACAAGCGCTGGAACCGACCAGGGGAAAAACTCTCCATAACCTATAGCAGCTATAATTTGAGCCAGTATAAGGCTGATCACTATAAAGCCAAGGGGAGATAAGTACCCATGGCCATAGCTTGCAAAAAAGCCTACTGGAGTGGAAAGCAATATAGTAAGTAGGGAACATATAATATAGGTTCTAATGCCCTTTATCAATAAGTCTAACGATATACCTGGTATATCTACCATATAACCTACGATTAAACCTAATATTAAAACAAAAATGGAAAGGGCCAAGCACCATAGAACTATCACAATAAATTTAGAAACCACAATAGCAGCTCTTGATATTGGCAAAGCTAATAAATCCCCTATAGCCCTATCCGAATATTCCCTACCAAAAACCCAGGATGCAACAAACCCAAATGCCAACAATCCACCAATGGAAATAGCTTGGGAAAGAAGACTAAGATATGAGGGCCAATCAGCAGTTCCCATAATCTGTGCCTTTGCAGAAATAAAACCTAAGCGCTCTGCAAGATCTGGATCCTTTAAAATGAACATAAAAAAACCTCCAATAAATGGGATCAGCATAAGAACAGCCATGGTTATAAGCGGAATCTTAGATCGGAAAAACTTTTTCGCTTCTATTGAAATACAAGTTATAACTTTCCTCATTCCAAATCCCCTCCATTTTCTCCAATCATCCTTAGAAAATACATTTCTAAATCCTCTTTTTCAACCTTTAACAAGGTTGGTGGATAGCCTGCATTTACAAGAAATTCAGCAATTTTTTCGGGGGCATCAATTGCGTCTTTATCATATATTTCCAAAGGAGGGGATTCCTCCTCTAAGCTTCTGTCCTTTATCGATACATCGTAGCCAGCCTGGGATAAAACTAGCCTCATCCCCTCTTTATCCCTTCCATCTAGGATCAATACCTTTTTTAATTGATTTTGAAGCTGCCTTCCATCTATCTCCTTTATCAGCCTACCCCCATGTATTATTCCAATATTCGTAGCAACCTTCGAAATCTCATCCAACTTATGACTGGAGATAAGCACCGTTGTCCCTTCATTTTGAGCTAAATCCACCAGCAACCTACGAACTTCCACGATGCCAGCAGGATCCAATCCATTCGTAGGTTCATCTAACAATAAAATCTTAGGCCTATGTATAATTGCTTTAGCAATACCAAGCCTTTGAGCATTACCAAGGGACAGATGTTTAACCCGTTTTGACCTATAATCCCCTAGTTTTAACTTTTCTATAATCCAATCAACACAACATCTATCCTCAACACCTCTTAGCCTGCGTACTATTTCCAGGTTTTCCTCTATCGTTAGCTCAGGATACGAATAGGGAGTCTCCACAATATAGCCTACATCATTCCAGATACCCACACTGCCCCTGCCAATCCTTTTACCTTGGAGATAGCATTGACCAGACGTGGGAGTGATCATACCTAGCAACATTTTAATCGTGGTGGTTTTTCCTGCACCATTTAATCCTAAAAATCCGTATATCTCTCCTTGTTTAATAGATAAGTTTAAATCATCAACAGCATAAACCTTTCCATAGATCTTGGTTAAATTAATCGTACGGATAACTTCAATCATTGCTATAATCCGCCCCCTATACCATACGACTAGTACCGTATTTATAGTCACAGAGTATCACGTCGATATATCTATGTCAATGGAATTTAGTCTTAAACACGATTATCAGGATGCCAATTTAAGAAAATAAATTTTATGAAAACCCAAAATTTATCATAGGAATATTGTGAGTAAACTTATTGGGTCAATTAGTAATATATCATGGAAAACAGGGCTGGAATATAGAACCAATTTTAGGAGAAATAGTTTTGGGATATGAAAACTTATCGATGAAGGGATAAAAGCTAGAGTGAGAAATAGAATAGCAATAATGATGATGGGAGATATACAAAAAAAGAAGCATTGGAGGCACCTTATGCTATAATATTAACCAATAGCATATCATAACATACATAAGGAGGGAGAAAGATGAAAGCGCTATTGGTAATCGACATGTTAAAGGATTTTATAGATGCTGGAGGTGCATTGGAAACTGGGGAAGCAGGTAGGGAGATAGTGGAGTTTGTAAAGGATAAGATAGGTGAATTTAGACAAGCTGGTCATCCCATAATATATATCTGCGACAATCACGAGGTGGACGATAAGGAGTTTCAAATGTTTCCACCCCATTGCATAGCTGGAACGGAGGGCAGCAGGATCATCGATGAATTGGATGTACAGGATGATGATAAGATAATAACAAAGAGGCGATATAGCTCATTCTATGGAACCGATCTAGATCTATACCTAAGGGAAAAGGGCGTAAGGGAGATCCATCTAGTTGGAGTATGTACCAATATATGCCTATTATATACTGCGGCCGATGGAAGAAATATCGATTACGATGTTACAGTATATAAAGATGGGGTCGCTTCCTTTGATAAAGAAGCCCATGAATTTGCATTAAAGGAGATGGCTACCACATTGGGTTGTACTGTCATCTAATGCATTTTTAATCTATTCTGCATATAAGCCATCATTTGAGGCAAAATATATGGGAATAGATTGAGGAAGAGGTGATGTAGTTGACAAGGAGATCCATAGATCCCAATGCAAGAAGGGCATTAATAGAATTGAAGCAGGAGATGGCTAGGGAACTAGGGATAGACTTTGGTTCCCTATCAAAGAGGCCAACGAATCTTAGTTCAGAAGTTCTCAACGTAGGGCGAGAAGGCGGATATATAGATGAAAAGTTAGCTACAATGGTACAGAAGAATCTAATAGATGAGGAAGATTAGGATAGGGATTCCTATCCTTTTTTTTGGGGTAGGGATAATACTCGACTATCCTTAACAATCTATGTTATAATATAAAAGGCACCACTCTTTCAAAGGGGGATATTCGATGACGGGAGCAAATGTAATGGTGTGCGTGACACAGCAGAGGACATGTGAAAGGTTGATAATGAACGGCTATAATCTAGTAAGGGCCCAAGAGGGTAAACTATATATAGTCCATGTGGTAAATGAAAAGGGAAAGTTCTTAAATCATGGAGATGATGGGGAAGCGTTGGAGTATCTATTCGATGTATCGAAAAAAGTAGGGGCAAATTTAACGGTCCTTAGATCAAAAGATGTTACGAAGACCATAATAGATTTTGCAAGGGAAAACGATATAACCCACATTATCATGGGAACCGCTCCCGGGGCTGAAAGTAAAGAAAACATAAGTTTTGCTTTCAAGCTCAAAAGTGCATTGCCGGATGTAGAATTGATAGAAATGTAGTAGTCCCCTTTTTCCTAAAGCTTTAGGAAAAAGGGGACTTATTATTTATACTAGAAAACCCAACACATTCCTGATACAATAGGTTAAAATATAGCTACGAGGTGATATGATGAATATCAAATTAGAGCGAATAATTGAAGATATAGAGACATTGGCTACATTCAACGCAACGCCGGGAAAGGGAGTTACAAGGCTTTCCTTTACCAAGGAAGATAAGGAGGCCAGGGAATACATCAGAAATAGGATGGAGGAGATAGGCCTTAAGACATGGGAAGATGGCTATTCCAACCTATTTGGGCGAAAGGAAGGGAAAGATCTTAATGCACCAGTAATAATGATAGGATCCCATTTTGATTCGGTAATAAATGGGGGCCCCTTCGATGGAGTAGCTGGGTTGGTAACTGCATTGGAAGTGGCCAGGGTGTTGGTAGAGAACGATGTAGACCATCACTACCCAATAGAAGTAGTTGCCATGAACGATGAAGAAGGAGTACGCTTTGGCACAGGATTATCCAACTCCCGGGCAATGATAGGAGCCATGGATGAGGCAGAACTGGATAGTGCAGTGGATAAAGATGGAATAAGCTTAAGACAGGCTATGTTGGATTTTGGAATCACTCCCAACTTGGAAGATGCTAAAAGAGAAAAAGGATCCATAAAGGCATTTTTGGAGCTTCATATAGAACAAGGGCCTATATTGGAAGATGAAGGAAAGGAAATAGGCTTGGTGGAGACCATAGTTGGAATAGATAAATATGATTGTGTATTTAAAGGCAATTCTGGTCATGCGGGAACTACCCCTATGGTCGATAGAAGGGATGCATTAATAGGAGCAGCAGAATTTGCCCTAGCTATTAATAGAATAGTAAGGAAAGTGGGAGAAGGCACTGTAGGAACGGTAGGGGAGTTCAATATATCTCCCAATGCCCCCAATGTAATACCAGGGCAGGTTCAGATGTCCATAGATATAAGATCGGGCAAGGATGAAAATATAAAAAAGGTTGAAAAGGAAATGATGGAGGAGCTAAAAAGGATAGGGGATAGCCTAAATCTAGAAACCGAGATAAAGAAGAGCCTCTATGTACCACCAGTTAATATGTCTGAGGAGATAATAGGTATAATGGAAGAAAAAGTAAAAGAGCTAGGCTATAGCTATAAGAGGATGGATAGCGGGGCAGGGCATGATTCCATGATAATGGCAGAAATTGCACCAACTAGCCTTATATTTGTACCAAGCAAAGATGGACTTAGTCACCACCCAGATGAATGGACAGATTATGAGGCCATAAAAAAAGGAGTAGAGCTTATGTTGAAGACAGTGGTGGAGTTGGGCAGAGAGGGCTTATAGAGTGAAGAATCTCCACACCTTCTACTTAGCAATAGTGGAAGGTATGGAGATTTCTCTTTTCGTGGGATGTTTTAAAAAATACAAAAGAGTAAAAAATCCCTTAACTTTAAATGTCAATTCAAGTAAAATATGACTAGCCACAATTTTCAAGGGGGGATTTTCTTATGGAGGTAAAAGGTGATGCATTGAGGGAAATAGTAGCTTTAGTACCCAGTTATGTAGAGCTTAAGGGTAACTGTACCACCATCTATACCAAGGAAGGTGATTCTTATGATGTGTATAAGACTCTGAACACGGTATTGAAGTGGTTGGCTAATTACTATTTGACGGACTTAAAAGCGGTAAGGAAGTATTGTTATGAAATACTTGCTCTTAAAGTTCTAGTCCCTATTCCGTTTAACAACGGCAATGTATTCATTCCCATTAGGGTGAGGAGACCTCTATTTAAACATGACGGTTCCATCGGATATGTAGACTTGGAATATATAGATAAAACCGAGGAAATAGAAGAAGAGGATGATAAAAAGGTTACAGATATGCACCTGAAAAATGGGATCACCATAAGATGCTTAAATTCCAAGGAGACAGTAGATAAACATATAAGAAATGGGTATATAATGCAAAAATTTTGGAGCGATAGAGCTGCTCCCCGGGTAGATAAAAAGAACTTTTATAAGGAATATGATAAACCTGCCACTAAAGGGGACATAGCTTTATTGATGAAAGAGATAATAAGGCTTAGAGAGCTTCTTAGATAGGCCAGAATACATACTACTATTATTATAGTGATTTATTAGATAAAGAAAGTATTATTCAAACTAGGATCAGTAAGAAGGCAAGTCGTTATTTTGTGGGAAGTAGGCCGGAAGAAGCCTTTAAACCCAATGAAATGCTACGCAAAAAACTTGAAAACTTTTTGGGGGCCCTGTTATAAGATGTAGATTTGATGAATAGAAGGCTGCGATATATATAAGATAAGGGTGAACCTATTATTACTGTGAATAATGACATTAAAGGCCGGGCCCAGCTATGAATATGGTTTGAAACATATTTATTCGGAATATGTCTTTTTACCCCCTTGCATACTTTTTATGGATTCTTTCAACCTCCTATTCTCCTCCATAATATCTCCATAATCCTTCAATGCCCTGTATCCACAGAGGAAGTTTACCCTTATGTGGCCCTTGTGGGCTTGGACATCCCTTATCTTTATAATTCCGATTTCCCCTGTGCTCCTTAGGTGGGTGCCATTGCAGGGGGAGAAATCTATTCCATCTATTTCTACTATTCTAATATTGGATTCAGCTTGGGGTTCGTTTCTAACCGGCAGTCTGTTCATATCCTCTTTTTTTATGGTGTAAGCTTTTATCGAGAAGTTAGAGTATATTATCTTATTGGCAAATAGTTCGATCTTATTTATATGTTCATCATCCATATAGGGTATGTCCACATCTACATAGGAATGTTCTTCACCTATGTAAAATCCAATGGTCTCTCCATTATATAGCTTATAAAATGCGGCAGATAATAGGTGCTGGCCAGAGTGTTGCTGCATATAATCCAGCCTATTGTCCCAATCTATGGATAGCTGCACATTCTTGCTAGGTATATTTTCATCCACCACATGGATTATATCATCTCCATCTTCATATACATCCAAAACCTTGATCCCATTTATAGTGCCCTTGTCCCCAGGTTGTCCATCTAAAAGGTTGGGATAAAAAATGGTTTGGTTGGTCTTTATATAATATTTATCATCTATATATCTTTTTTGGACTATCCTTCCATCTAGCTGACGTATATATGGATTTTCTAAATAGACCTTTTTAGTCATCTGCCATCTAACCCCTTTCTTTATTAATACTATTTTACCACTAATATGTTAAAGTCAACAAATTTTCCTAAAAAATTTATCCTATGCTATAATTTAGTTAATATTTACTAGCTATAAGGAGTTTGATATGAGAAGACCTTTTGTATATATAGCTATTCCAATGGTTCTTGGGATAGTATTTCAATATTTTGTTGAAGTGGATATATACATAGTATTGGTAGCTTTTTTAGCCGCCTTAATATGGAACATTGTAGGGGTTAAAAGGGAAGACTTAAAGCTAGTCTCTTTATCCATATTGCTATTTTTCCTTGGGCTTTTGCTGACGGGGATTAGGATGGATGAAAGTCGGTTGGTTCGATATGTGGATAAGGCTATTGAAATTGAGGGGGTGGTAAAGGAGGCCGAGGATGATAGGTATATATTGTTCATAGATAGGATGAAGCATGGGGATCAGGCAATTAAGGTGGGGGAGAAGGTATCCTTAAAGGTGATTGGCAAGAAGGAGTTTGATTTAGGGGATAGGTTGGCTGTGAGGGGGATGTTGAAAAAGCCTATGGATAACACCAATCCACTATTATACAATCATAGGCTAAACCTATTGACCAAGGGTATCCATACCACTATTTCGGTTAGGGATCATTCCGTGGATATTTTAGATAATGAAAAGATGGCAATTAGTATAAAGCTTCGTAAGGCCTTTATGGAAAAGGTAGAGGGGGTCTTTGATAGATACTTGGATGGGGAAAATAGCCCATTGATGAAATCCATGATATTGGGGAGATCTTCCCTTATGGACGAGGATGGGGTTTCTAAGTTTAGAGATTTAGGACTGGCTCATATATTGGCGGTATCTGGGCTACATATAGGGGTGATAGCTGGGTTTTTATTGATATTGTTTGCTAGCACTGGGATGGATAGGAGGATAAATATAGCCCTGGTTATAACTTTATTATGGCTGTATGCCTATATAATAGGGGGGCCTCCTTCTGCAATTAGGAGTAGTATAATGTTTACACTACTATTGTTGGCTCATATTAGGTTGGAGCCCTATGACCCCATAAATTCATTGTTTTTAGCGTTGTTTATAATGGCGGTTATAAATCCATTCTGGATATTTAGCGTAGGATTTCAGCTATCCTTTGTAGCTACCTTTTTCATAATATATTTAACTCCTAGGATTAGGGATTTGTTTTATCCCTATGGGGGTAGGATTATAAATAGCGTATCGGGGATATTGGCAGTGCAAGTAGGTTTGTTTCCCTTACAGGCCTATTATTTTAATAGGTTTCCAATGATAGGGTTGTTGAGTAATCTATTGTTTATTCCCCTATTTTCCATTGCGCTGATACTGGGAATAGTCTTAATACCTTTTTCATCTATATTATTTATTGGGGAAAGCATAGGGGTTATAATCGATTTCATATTGGATTTTCAAATATATTTTATGGATATGTTGGATAGCCTTAAGCTTATAATTAGATTGCCCTCCCCAACTATATTGGAATTTACGGCCTATTATATTGCCATTGGGATATTGTTATCCATAATAGATATTGGCAAGTTGGATAAGAGGATATTAAAGGTATTGGTGTACTATTGTTTGATTATTATATTTATAAGTATATTGGCATTAGATGATGGGCTGGAAATTGCCATACTAGATGTGGGACAAGGGGATTGTATACTGATAGATTATGGAGGCTACAGTTACTTGGTGGATACAGGGGGCAGTATATTTGGAGATTTTGATATTGGGAAGAATATAGTTTTACCCTATTTGGAGAAGAGGGGGATATTTAGGTTGAAAGGGGTATTTATTAGTCATTTTCACGGGGACCATTGTAAAAGCCTCCCTTATCTAATGGATAATATGAGGATAGATAATATATATATAGGCTATAAGGGAGATGGGAATGAGTTTTACGACGATATTTTGGATAATGCGATGGAGAAGGATATTCCGATTAGGCTTTTAAGTAAGGGGGATAGGGTTAGGCTAGGTAGTAATGCATATATGTACATGGTAGGACCCGATAGGCGATTATTGGAGCATGGCATATATGATGATAATGATTTATCCATGGTGTTGTTATTGAAATGTGGGAAAAATAGTATGCTATTTACTGGGGATATAGAAGAGGCTGGGGAGGATAGCTTGGTGGATTATATTAGGGATGTGGAACTGTTGAAGGTGCCTCACCATGGTAGCAATACTTCATCGTCGGAGAGGTTTTTAGATAGCATAAATCCTAGGGTTGGCTTTATAAGCGTTGGGAGGAACAATAGCTTTGGACATCCCCATGAGGAGGTAATAAAAAGATATGATGATAGGAAAGTAGATTTATACAGAACCGATGAGATGGGGCTTATAACTATATATTTGGATGGGGAGAATTATGATATTATCCCTTTTATAAAGGAAGAAATGAGTATATCATATGTAGTGGAGGCCTATGCCTTTGAAATTATCTATTCGATTTTTTATATAATTGGAGTCTATATATCGATCAAATATTATGTGGGAGTGGAAGGGATTGAATTATAAAGAGTTTATTCAAGTGTTGAAATCCAATAGGCTTAAACCGGTATATCTATTTTATGGAGAAGAGTATTATTTAATAGATGAATTGGTAGATAGGGTTAAGAAAGCCTATGTAGACGATGGACTTGAAGCCTTAAACTATACTTCATTGGAGGGGAAAAAACTAAGCTTTGAGAAGCTCATGAACGCCTGTGAGACATTGCCCTTTATGGCGGATAAGAAGATAGTTGTGATAAGGGATTTTCCCTTGCTTAAAGAGGAGGATGACGATGAATTGGAAGGGTTTACAGGAAGGGAGAACAGAAAGAGGTTGGCAAAATACATAGAGGATTTAGAGGCTTACATATGCCTTATATTTGTGGAAAAGGAGCCCAAGATAGGACGAAGCAACTTTTTATACAAGGCTATAGATAGGGCTGGGGATGTGGTGGAGCTTAAAAAGCTTAGAGGTGTGGATTTGGATCGCTGGGTTGAGGGTCAATTTAAGAAGCGAAATAAGAGGATATCCAAGGGGGATATTAGGTATTTTATAGACAAGGTAGCCTACTTTGGTTTAAACCAGGAGAAGAATTTATATGATTTAGAAAATGAGATATCGAAGTTATCCAGTTATGTATCCAATGAGGAGGTCAATAGGGATATAATGGATATTGTGATGATCGATTCCTTGGAGATGAATATATTCAACCTATTGGATAGCATAAGTAGAAGGGATGGGAAAAGAGCTATTAGACTGTTTAATGAGATGTATATGTCCAATGAACCGGTGTTAATAATACTTCATATGATAGTTAGACAGTTTAGAAATATGCTCCAGATAAAGAGCTTAAAGGCCAAGGGGTATACGGAGGGGAATATTAGAGGTAAGTTGAAATTATCCAAATATGAGTTTGGAAAGGTATCCAAGCAGAGCAATAATTTCTCCATGACCCAATTGGAAAGGGCATTGTTCTACTGTTTGGAGGCGGATAGGAGTATAAAGACTAGTTCTACCGATGATAGGTTGGTATTGGAGGTATTGATAACTAAATTATGTGCTTATGTATAATATAAAAAACTTCGGCTTTTTCCGAAGTTTTTTATATTGCTTCCTCTATCTTCTTATTCAATCGCTTGGTTAATTTGCTTACCGTTCTGGAAGCGGCATTTTTATGAACTATATTTCTAAGAGCTGCTCTCTTAAGCTTCCTATCTACGGATTTAAGTAGTTCCTTAGCCTCATCTATATCGTTATTTTCCAATGCCAATTCAAATCTCCTAATATAGGTTTTAATTTCCGATTTCCTAGCCCTATTTATGGCCGTCTTCTTTTCAGCAATTCGTATCCTCTTCTTTGCAGACTTAATATTTGCCAATGCCTTCACCTCCCTAACCTTAACAGCAAACATTCTATCACGATAACCTATAAAAAGCAAGTAAAATGGCAAGTATGATACATAAAAACAGGATATTGAAAGAGAATAATTATAACAGGGATATGGGAGGTAGAGATGATAGATATAAGAACCGATTTAGCGATAGAGAGTAGAGAGATGTATCAGGAACAGGAAGAGGGGGAGATTCCTGGGATAGATGTGGAAAGCGAGGAGGGTAAGTTTTATGAGATTACTAGGGTTAAGATATTGAATGAATCGGGGGAGGAGAGCCTGGGAAAGCCCAAGGGAACCTATATAACTATTGAGGCTCCTCAGCTTAAGCAAGCGGATCAGCAGTTGAAGGATGATATGAGCAAGCTATTGGCCAAGGAGATAGAGGCTATGAATATGAGCGATGAGGATACCAGAACCTTGATAGTGGGATTGGGAAATTGGAATGTAACCCCAGATGCCTTGGGACCAAAGGTGGTGGATAGGGTATTGGTAACTAGGCAGTTTTTTATAGCCTATGGGAAGGAAAGGGATGATACGGTAGCCAATGTATCAGCTCTATCTCCCGGGGTTATGGGGCTTACCGGGATAGAGACTGGGGAGATAATAAAAGGGATAGTAGAGAAGATAGAGCCGGATTTGGTAATAGCCATAGATGCGTTGGCTTCTCGAAGGATGGAGAGGGTTAATACCACTATTCAACTGTCTGATACTGGGATTAGCCCTGGTTCTGGTATTGGTAATAAGAGGCTGGGGTTGAACGAGGAGTATTTGGGGGTTCCCGTGTTGGCAATAGGGGTGCCGACTGTGGTGGATGCAGCCACCATGGTGAACGATACAATGGACCTAATAATTGGCTCCATGAAGGAGGAGGCCGATGTGGGCTCTGAATTCTACGGGATGTTGGAGGGGATATCCAACGAGGATAAGTATGAGCTTATAAGAGAGGTTTTGCAGCCCTATATGTCCAACTTGATGGTGACTCCAAAGGAGATAGATTTGATAATAGATGATCTATCCATAATAATTGCCAACGGGTTAAATATAGCTCTTCACCATGGAATCCACCTGGAGGATGTAAATAGGTATATAGGATAACGACATAAAAATAATCATATATCCCCCATGGATGGAATATAATCTATATATTGAATACTATAGTTGGGAGTGATCCATATGGGGGGAAGGGATAGCAGGAATACCTATATCATCTTTGCATTGATATGCCTCATAGTATTCAATACCGGGACCATATTAATTAGGACCTGGGGGAAGGATATAGGTGGGGCTGGAGAAGATGAGGCCATTCCTGTGTTTAGAGAAGATATATTCGATATTGGGGATGAGGAGTTTTATATTGCGGCTTTTGGAAGGACCAGCTCTATTATTAATCTGCATAGGGGGAGGCGATCCTCCAGGGATGGACTATTGAAGTATTTGGATGGAAGTATACCCTTAAAAGAGGGGATTCAAGATATAATAAGGGCTCAGTTTCCCTCTGTATTGGTATTTAACGAGGGATTGGAACAGGAGGATCAACTGAAGGAGGAAGTGGAAGATAGCATATTGGATGACTTTATAATTATAGATAGGATTGAGGAGTATGAGGATTTGATAGTTATAGATGAGGGCGAGGAGGCCAGCCCTAAGGATCTACCTAAGCCGTTAAATATAAAGCCATTGGAAATAGATGAGAAAAAGCCCTATATACTCCTATACCATACCCATGGTACCGAGTCCTATTCTTCCTTGGAAAACAAGGTGCATCATACTACGGATAGAAAATACAATGTAACCACCATTGGGGAGATAATGGCTAAAGCCTTGGAGGCCAAGGGACATAAGGTGGAGCATGTGACCAAGTATCACGATATCCCTTCTTATAGCAAGTCCTATGCGGAGTCCTTGAAGACGGCTAGGGAGAAGCTGGATCAAAACGATAACTTGAAGATCTTATTGGATGTTCATAGGGATGGGTTTGATCACAATAGCCCTAAGGTGAAGAAGAATTTGAAGAATATATTGAAGAAATCCAAGGTGAAGATTGGCGATAAGGATGTGGCTACCTTTTTCTTCGTAATAGGGCCGGATTCGGCTAACAAGGAACAGGTTTTAAACTTTGCAAAATACTTTAAAGTGGTATCCGATGTATTATATCCTGGATTGTGCACTGGAATCGTGGTAAAGCCGGTAGGAAAGTATAACCAATTTTTATCGGATTATTCTGCCCTGATAGAGATAGGCAACAATTTAAATACCATGGAAGAGGCTGAGGAATCGGCCAAGTTGGTGGGGGAGATATTGGATTTGGTGATTCAAAATATAAGAAAAAAATGATTTTATTTAACAGCGGTAGATGTTATAATATACGTATAATTAGAGGAGGAATTGTTATGCGAAGAAGGAGTAGAGGTGGGGGAAGCGAAATATTGGAATGGATTAAGAGCATAATATTGGCTGTGGTGATAGCGCTGTTTATAAAGGCGTTTGTATTTAATACTACTTATGTATTGGGAAATTCGATGTATCCAACTCTTCATGAAAGGGATAGATTATTTGCAAATAAGATACCGTTATATTTTTCGGGGCCTAAGCGAGGGGATATAGTGGTGTTGAGCGCACCGGATACCGACGACAAGGACTATATAAAAAGGGTAATAGGAATAGAAGGGGATGTGGTGGCCATAATAGATGGCCAAGTGTATTTAAATGGAAACCTATTGAAGGAGGATTATGTAGGAGAAGGATCCTATACCGATATATATGGGGAGAACTATTGGGAGGTTCCCGAAGAGCATGTATTTGTCCTTGGGGATAATAGGGATGAAGGGGCTAGTAAGGATAGCAGGTTTTTTGGCCCAGTACCGGTAGCTACTATTAAGGGGATTACCAGCTTTAGATACTTTCCCATCGATGAAAATTTTGGCAAGATCAAATAGTATATTATAGCATCTAACTTGATAAAATAATCAGGGTGGTGTCTATTGGAAACTAGAATGGAGAAGAGGAAAAGGAATAGGAGGGAGAGGAGGAATAGGCTTTTTAAGATTTTGGTCATATTAGCCCTTTTATGCATATCTGGATATGCTATTAAGGTGGTAAACCAAACCATAGTGGAGATGGGGGAGTTGGAAAACCCCAATATTTTTAAGCTAAGCCTTGGGGATAGAAAGATGATCCTATTTGGAAAGAGCTATTATATCGATCTTAAGATATTGAAAGAATCGGATTGAAAAGCAGCGGATGGTTCCGTTGCTTTGTTTTACATATAAGGTTATTTCTGTTATAATTGTGCTTTAGGGTAATTGAAACTTTTTAAGGAGGAAAGAGATGCGGAAGGTGAAGCAGAGCAATGTGAGGAACTTCTCCATAATTGCCCATATTGACCATGGCAAGTCCACCCTTGCAGATAGATTGATCGAGAAGACGGGAAGGCTTACCGATAGGGAGATGCAATCCCAGGTGTTGGATAGCATGGATTTGGAGCGGGAGAGGGGTATAACCATAAAGCTTAAAAACGTGCGATTAAATTATAGGGGAGAAGATGGAGAGGATTATGTACTTAACTTGATAGATACGCCAGGGCATGTAGATTTTAACTATGAGGTATCTAGAAGTTTGGCCGCTTGTGAGGGGGCTTTGTTGATAGTAGATGCTACCCAGGGGATAGAGGCTCAAACATTGGCCAATGTATACCTGGCGTTGGAACAGGATTTGGAGATAATACCTATAATCAACAAGATAGATCTGCCCAGTGCTAGGCCAGATGAGGTGAAAAAGGAGATCGAGGAAGTAATAGGGATTGAGGCTTCCGATGCTCCCCTTATATCGGCTAAGGATGGCCTAAATATAGAGGCGGTGCTGGAGGAGATAGTGAACAAGGTGCCAGCTCCTAAAGGGGACAAGGATGCCCCCCTTAAGGCTTTAATTTTCGATTCTCATTATGATACCTATTTAGGGGTTATAGCCCATATAAGGGTGATGGAAGGGGTTTTAAAGCCCGGTATGGAAATAAGGATGATGGCTACTGGGAAGCATTTTGAGGTGGTGGAGGTAGGGGTAAATACCTCGGGCCAGGAGGCTGTGGACCAATTGGAAGCAGGAGATGTTGGATATGTGGTGGCCAATATAAAGAACGTGAAGGATGCCAGGGTTGGGGATACCATAACAGATCATGAATATCCAACGGCTAAACCCTTGCCAGGGTATAAGCAGGTGGTTCCCATGGTATATGCAGGAATATATCCGGCGGAAGGGGAGGATTTTAACTCGGTACGGGATGCTTTGGAGAAGCTTAAGGTAAATGATGCCAGCCTTATATTTGAGCCTGAAACCTCCGTTGCATTGGGCTTTGGGTTTAGGTGTGGTTTTTTAGGACTATTGCATATGGAGATAGTTCAGGAGAGGTTGGAAAGGGAATTTGATTTGAACATAGTTACCACAGCTCCTAGCGTTATATATAAGGTAAAGACCAGCTCAGGAGAGGTGTTGGAGATACAAAATCCAACCAATTTGCCAGAACCTACCGAGATGGAGTACATGGAGGAGCCAATAGTGGACGCTTCCATAATGACTCCTACCGATTATGTGGGAGCGGTGATGGAGCTTTGCCAAGATAGGCGAGGGGAATTTAAGAATATGGAGTATTTGGAGGAGACCAGGGTTGTAATCCACTATGATCTGCCGTTAAATGAAATAATACATGATTTTTTCGATGCGTTGAAATCGAGAACTAGAGGATTTGCCTCCCTGGATTATGAGTTTAAAGGCTATGAGAGGTCGGAATTGGTGAAACTGGATATACTTATAAACGAGGAACCAGTGGATGCCTTCTCCATAATAGTTCACGAGGATAAGGCATATGAAAGGGGAAGGACCATAGTGGAGAGGCTGAAGGACGAGATACCGAGACATCAATTTGCAATTCCCATACAGGCAGCGATAGGTTCCAGGATAATTGCTCGGGAGACGGTGAGGGCGTTGAGGAAGGACGTGCTAGCTAAATGCTATGGAGGAGACGTATCGAGAAAGAGGAAGCTATTAGAAAGGCAGAAAGAAGGTAAGAAGCGTATGAGGCAGATAGGTTCTGTGGAGGTACCCCAGGAGGCATTTTTATCCGTTCTTAAATATGACGAAGACTGATGCACACCTAGGTGTGCATTATATTTTTACGCCTATGGAGGTGAAAAGATGAAGGATTTGGCCATATATATCCATATACCCTTTTGTAGCAGCAAATGTTATTATTGCGATTTTATATCCTTTCCAAGGATGGATGGCAGGGTGGAAGGGTATATTGATAATCTGATGGGGGAGGTGGCCCTATATAGGGATGTGTTGAGGGGATATAATATAAGGACAATATTTATTGGAGGGGGAACTCCAAACTATATAGATGGAAGGTACATATATAATATACTGAAATATATCCATAAGAATTTCAATTGCGGTGGGCTAGAGGAGGTAACGATAGAGGCCAATCCAGAGAGTTTAGATCTTGAGAAGCTGAGGATATATAATGAAGCGGGGATAGATAGGATAAGCATTGGACTTCAAACCTTGGATGATAGGCTGTTAAAAGGGATTGGGAGGGGCCATAGCTCCATGGATTTTTATAAGGCCTATGATTTGGTAAGGAAGGTGGGGTTTCAAAATGTAAACTTAGATCTTATCTTTGGGCTTCCGGAGCAGACATTAAAGGATTCCATGGATACGTTGAAGAAGGCCACCTCCTTGGATGTAGAGCATATCTCCTTTTATAGCCTTATATTGGAAGAGGGCACTCCTATGGATAATTGGCATAGGGAGGGAAGGTTGGTGCTTCCGGATGAGGATGTGGAGAGGGATATGTACCATATGGGGGTCGGGCTGTTGAAGGCTGGTGGATATGAACATTATGAGGTATCTAACTTCGCTAAAGAAAGTTTTAGATGTAAGCATAATCTATATTATTGGAAGCTTAAGCCCTATATTGGATTTGGCTTGGCGGCTCATTCCAATATGGACAATAGAAGGTTTTGGAATCATAGGACTTTTTCTAAATACTATGCTAGTTTAAATGAGGGCCTTTTCCCGATCGAGGGGGAGGAGTATATAGATAAGGAACTTGAGATGGCGGAATATATGATAATGGGTCTTAGAATGATAGAGGGGATAGATAGGGATGAGTTTTATAACAGATTTTATGTAGATGTAGAAGATATATATGGGGAGGTACTCAAAAGGCATAGGATCCAAGGCTTGTTGGATATGGATGGAAATAGCATAAGGTTTACATCCAAGGGATTGGACCTATCCAACCTGGTATATGTGGACCTATTGCCTGATTAGATATATTTGACAAAAGGTATTGACAAAGGACTTTCATATATGATAATTTAAGATTAGCACTCGATGATAAAGAGTGCTAATAGCCGTCTAAACTTATAGAATCCGGGGTGGTGACCATGTTAGATGATAGGAAGTTGAAGGTTCTTCATGCCATAATTAATAGCTATATAATAAAGGCGGAGCCCGTTGGATCTAGGACTATATCTAAGCAATATGACCTGGGGGTTAGTTCTGCTACTATAAGGAATGAAATGTCGGATTTAGAGGAACTAGGATACCTAAATAAGCCTCATACATCTGCAGGCAGGGTGCCTTCAGATAAGGCTTATAGACTATATGTGGATCAGTTGTTGAAGTTAGAGAAGCGAAAGATGGACATGAAGAAGAAGGAGATGATAAAAAAGGCATTGATCGAGGAATCTCAGGAGATCGATGAGCTGATTCGAAATTCTGCCAAGATAATATCGGCTATAACCAGCTATACATCGTTGGCTATGTCACCCCAGTTGAAGGAAAGTAGATTGAAACATATACAATTACTACCTATAGACGAGGCGGAAATATTGGTGATATTGGTTAGCGAATCTGGTATAGTGAAGAATACCATGTTCAAGGTTGAGGAGAATATATCCCAGGATCAGCTATCCACCATATCCAATTTCTTAAATCATAAGCTAAAGGGAATGAGCATGGATGAGATAGATAGAACCATAGATGATGGATTGTTTAAGGAAATGTATGAGCTTAAGAACATATTGGATAGGATAATCCCTATAATAAGCAAATCCTTGGAGGATATGGATGAGGTGGATGTGTATGCAGATGGGGTTACCAATATATTCAACTTTCCCGAGTATGCCGATTTGGATAGGGCAAGATCCTTCATATCCTTTATGGAGGATAAGGACCTATTGATAGAGGTGCTATTGGGGGATACCTTGGAAGGGGATATTGAGATTACAATAGGAAGTGAAAACATATATGAACCTATAAAGGATTGTAGTCTTATAACCACTACCTATAGATTGGGAGATATGACCATAGGCAAGATTGGGGTTATAGGGCCTACTAGGATGGAATACTTTAGGGTTATAAATGCGTTGAGGTTGTTTTCTGTCAATATGACTGAAATATTGGATATGCTATTGGGTAATCCTAGAGTATAGGGTATATGTGGGGATGGCATCCCCATTTGGAAAGTATAAGTTTAATGAGGTGATCAAGTGGAGGATAGGGAAAAAGTTGAAGGGGAAGAAACGATTGAAGATGAGGAACTTGTTGAGGAAGAAGAATCTGTTGAGGATGAGGAGTTGAATGAAGAAGAGCTTCTCTCTCGACTGGAGGATGAGTTAGCAGAAAAGGAAGAAGAACTGGCGAAAAAGGAAGAAGAGATAAAGGATCTGACCGATAGCCTATTGCGGCTTAGGGCAGATTTTGCCAATTACAAGCGAAGGATTGAAAAGGAGAAGGAAAGCACTATAGCTTATGCGCTAGAAGGGCTTATGAGTGATTTGTTGCCCATATTGGATAATTTTGAAAGGGCTATGGATAGCGCAGAGGAGAAGGGCGGATTTTATGAGGGCGTAAATATGATATATGAACAGTTATTGGAGGTTCTTTCCAATAATGGCCTTCAGGAGATAGAGTGTGTAGGTAAGCCCTTCGATCCCAATCTCCACCATGCGGTCTTTACCGAGGAATCGGAGGAAGAGGAGGGGACCGTGTTGGAGGCTGTACAAAAAGGATATCTACTAAAGGATAAAGTTATCAGACCTAGTATGGTTAAGGTAGCTAAATAATATTTTAAGGAGGAATTCGTGTATGGGAAAAGTAATTGGTATCGATTTAGGAACTACTAATTCGTGTGTAGCGGTTATGGAGGGTGGAGAACCCGTTATAATTCCAAATGCCGAGGGAAATAGAACTACCCCATCCATAGTGGCGTTTACTAAAGAAGGGGAAAGGTTAGTAGGAGAAACTGCAAAGAGGCAGGCTATTACCAACCCAGATAGGACTATAGCTTCTATTAAGAGGGAAATGGGTAAGGATATTACCAAGGATATAGATGGCAAGGGGTATTCACCTCAGGAGATATCTGCAATGGTGTTGCAGAAGATAAAGGCAGATGTGGAAAGCTACTTAGGTGAGACGGTAGAAGATGCGGTTATAACCGTTCCAGCATATTTTACCGATAGCCAAAGGCAGGCTACCAAGGATGCAGGTAGGATTGCTGGTTTAAATGTTCGAAGGATAATAAACGAGCCTACTGCGGCTGCATTGGCCTATGGAATGGATAAGGATGAAGGACAGCAGAAGATAATGGTATATGACCTAGGTGGAGGTACCTTTGATGTATCCATATTGGATTTAGGGGATGGAGTGTTTGAGGTATTGGCTACTAGGGGTAATAATCATTTAGGTGGAGACGATTTCGACCAAGCGTTGATGGATTATATGGCCGAGGAGTTTAAGAAGGAAAATGGAGTGGATCTAAGAGAGGATAATATGTCCTTGCAGAGGTTGAAGGAGGCTGCGGAAAAGGCCAAGATAGAGCTATCCTCTGTGAAATCTACTAATGTAAACCTTCCATTTATAACGGCAACTGCTGCAGGGCCACAGCATTTGGATATGGATATATCTAGGGCTAAGTTTGAGGAGTTGATTTCTGGTTTGATAGATAAAACCTTGGAGCCTATAAGATTAGCACTTAAAGACGCAGGCCTTTCAGCTAGTGATATAGATAAGGTAATATTGGTAGGTGGATCCATAAGGGTGCCTGCAGTACAGGAGGCGGTGAAGAAGCTTATAGGCAAGGAACCGCAAAAGGATATAAACCCAGATGAGTGTGTGGCCATAGGAGCTGCAATCCAAGGTGGGGTATTGAGTGGGGATGTAAAGGATTTATTGCTACTGGATGTAACCCCATTATCCCTAGGTATAGAGACCTTAGGTGGAGTTACCACAAGGCTAATTGAAAGAAATACTACAATTCCAACTAAGAAGAGCCAGGTGTTCACCACTGCAGCGGATAATCAAACCTCGGTGGATATTCACGTACTCCAAGGGGAGCGGGAGATGGCTAGCGATAACGTTACACTGGGACGTTTCCAGCTTACAGGAATACCTCCAGCACCTAGGGGAGTACCACAGATAGAGGTTACATTTGATATAGATGCTAATGGTATAGTAAACGTAAGCGCTAAGGACTTAGGCACCGGTAAGGAACAGAAGATTACAATAACGGCTTCTACCAACTTAAGCGATGAGGAAATAGAGAAGAAGATTAAGGAAGCGGAAAAATTTGCAGAAGAGGATAAGAAGAAGAAGGAAGAGATAGAGGTACGAAACAATGCCGATTCAATGGTATATCAAACTGAGAAGACCTTGAAGGAGTTGGAGGGTAAGATCTCCGGTGATGAAAAGGCTAAGGTTGAGGGCAAGCTAGAAGAACTCAAAAAAGCCCTTGAAGGCGATGATATAGAGGATATAAAGGCTAAGACTGAAGAGCTTACTCAGGAGTTCTACCAAATATCTCAGAAGATGTATGAGCAGACCCAGGGCCAAGGTGCTGAGGGAGGAGCGGATGCCGGCGGAGACGATGACGATGTGGTAGATGCGGATTATGAAGTGGTGGATGACGACGAGTAATGGCATATAATTCAAAGCTAAATCCCTTGGATTTAGCTTTGAATTTTGATAGACTATTATTGGAATAATTTTAAGGTTGGTGAAATCTATTGAAGGATTACTACGAGATACTAAATGTATCCAAGGATGCAACCGAAGATGAGATCCGTTCTGCCTATAGGCGACTGGCCAAGAAGTATCATCCCGATTTAAATCCAGGGGATGAGGAGGCGGAGAAGAAGTTTAAGGAGATAAATGAAGCCTATGAGGTATTGGGAGATCCTGAGAAGCGGCAGAGGTATGATACCTTTGGTCATGCTGGAGTTAATGGCCAGGAAGGGTTTGGCCAAGGATTTGGTGGATTCGAGGATATATTTGATGATATATTTGATATGTTTGGAGGCGGCTTTGGTGGGCAAAGCTCGAGAAGGGCTAGAAGGAGAGGACCTACCAGAGGTTCTGATTTAAGGTATGATTTAAGTTTAAAGTTTGAGGAAGCCGTATTTGGAGTGGAAAAGGAGATACAGATCAGAAAAGCTGAAGCCTGTGGAACTTGTGGTGGCAGTGGCGCCAAGCCGGGAACTGGTAAGGAGACATGTAGTAAGTGCAATGGGACCGGTGAGGTAAGGTATGCTCAGCAGAGTCCTTTTGGGCAGATGGTTAGGGTGGCCACCTGTGACCAATGCCATGGTGAAGGGGAGATTATTAAGGAGAGGTGTAGCACCTGTTCTGGAACTGGAAAGGTAATAAAGAATAAGAAGATAAAGGTTAAGGTTCCAGCCGGGGTAGATACCGGCTCTATAATATCCATACGAGGAGAAGGAGAACCTGGGGAAAGAGGCGGCCCAGCGGGGGATCTATTTATATACGTTTCCGTGGAGGAGCATGAGATATTTACGAGAAAGGGGAACGATATATACTTTAAAGTTCCCATATCTTTTGTGGTTGCAGCCCTTGGAGGCGAAATAGAGATACCTACCCTGGAGGGAACCATTACCTATGATATTCCAGAAGGTACCCAGACGGGAACTAGGTTTAGGTTGAAGAATAAGGGAGTTCCCAACGTGCGGGGAGTTGGAAAGGGAGACCTGTACTTCGATGTGGAGGTGGAGGTTCCGAGAAATCTTACAGATAAGCAGAAGGAGCTATTGATCCACTTCGCCAAGGAAGGCGGGGAGATACCCAAGGAGGGGAAGAAGGGCTTCTTTGGAAAGATGAAGGATGTCTTTGGGAACTAAAGCAATCACTCGGGTAGGGAGTGATTGCTTTTTATATAATATTTATGGGTGCTAAAGGATGTGAAGGTTATGAAATGGATTGAGGTTCAAATCGAAACCACTACCGAGTTGGAGGAGATGGTGGTTAACTTTATGTATGATGTAGGGGTGAAGGGCCTGGCTATAGAGGACCCCAACGATATATTGGCTTTTCAACAGTCGGAGGAGGATTGGGATTTTATAGATCCCTGTCTTATAAATCAAGATTATGAGGGCATTATAATAAAAGGATATTTTCCCGAGGACGACAACATAATGGACAAGATAGAGCTTATAAGGGATGGGATAGAGAGAAATCCCTATCCAGGAATAGGAAAGGTCTTGGGAAAGGTGACTACTACGGAGGTACATGAAAGGGATTGGGCAGAATCCTGGAAAAAATACTACAAGCCCTCCAAGATTGGTAATAATATAGTTATAAAACCTACCTGGGAAGAGTATCAGGGAGGGGATGGGGATATAGTGATTGAACTTGATCCAGGAATGGCCTTTGGTACGGGAACTCATGAGACCACCATAATGTGTATAGAGGCGTTGGAGAGCTATGTGAATCCGGGGCAATTGGTGTATGATATAGGCTGTGGTAGCGGAATATTGAGCATAGTGGCGGCTAAGTTGGGGGCTAAAAAGGTGGTGGGGGTAGATTTGGACAATACCTGCATAAGGGTTTCCAGGGAGAATATAAGCTTAAATGGAGTGGAAAACCTAGTTGACGTGAAGAAGGGAAACCTGTTGGATGTGTTGGATGGAGAAGCTGATATAATAGTATCTAATATAATAGATGGGGTAATAGTGGGCATGGTGGAGGATGGTACGGTAAAAAAATCTTTGGTTTCTGATGGGGTTTTTATAGCCTCTGGAATAGTTAATGACAAGGTGGCTTGGGTTGAGGAGAAGCTTAAGGAGAATGGTTTTAAGATATTGGAGGCTAAGAAGATAAAGGATTGGGCCTGTATAGTATCCAGGATGGAATAGGGTTGATAGGATGGATAGGTTCTTTGTAGATAGGAAGCAGATAGAGGGCAATAGAATAGATATAGTGGGACAGGATGTAAGGCATATAAGGAATGTGCTAAGACTTCGACCCGGGGATAGTGTAGAGGTTGTGGCCGATAATATAGTTCATATCTGCGAGATAATGGAGTTTGACGGAAATAGAATACCCCTCAATATTTTGGATAGTTTTAGAGGCAGAAATGAACCGCCCATAGATATGATTTTGTACCAGGGGATTGCCAAGGGAAATAGGATGGATATGGTTATGCAAAAGGCAACGGAGATAGGCTTTACCCATATATATCCCATAATAACCCATAGGACCGTTGTGAGGATGAAGGATAGAAGTAGGGAGCAGAGGAAGGTAGAAAGGTGGCAATCCATAGTGGAGGAGGCGGCGAAGCAGAGCAAGCGGGATAGGCTGCCTAGGGTGCATGATATAATTGGGTTTCAAGATATGGTGAATATGCTTGAAGGCGAAGCAAATATAATTGTTCCCTATGAAGAGGAGGAAACCTATGGGATTAAGGGGGCTATTAGGTCAATAGGCCCTGGTAGGGTTCATGTGGTAATTGGACCGGAGGGCGGTTTTGAAGGGGAAGAGGTTGAAAGGCTTAAAGGTATTGGAGGAAAGAGCGTTACATTAGGACCTAGGATTTTGAGGACCGAAACTGCAGGACTTGTGGTAGGTTCTATAATTTTATATGAACTTGGAGATTTGGGAGTGAGATGATGGATAGGGTAGCATTCTATACACTAGGATGTAAGGTGAATCAATATGAGACGGAGGCTATGGAGGAGCTATTCCATAAAAGAGGGTATAGGACGGTGGATCCAGATGAGGAAGCTGATATATACGTTATAAATACCTGTACGGTAACCAATTTAAGCGATAGGAAATCCAGGCAATTTATAAGGAGGGCCAAGAGGATCAACGAAGAGGCAATAGTGGCGGTGGTGGGTTGCTATTCCCAGGTGGCGACTCAAGAGGTGGAGTCTATAGAGGGAGTGGATGTAATAATAGGTACTACCGCTAGGAATAGGATAGTGGACCTTTGCGAGGAGGTTATGGAGGATAGGCGTAGGATAAATATAGTTGAGAGTTTGAAGGGGCGCAGGGATTTTGAAAGGTTGAGCATAACCGATATTGAGTCTCAAACTAGAGCCTATATGAAGATACAGGATGGCTGTAATCAATACTGTAGCTATTGTATAATACCCTATGCAAGAGGACCTATAAGGAGTAGGCCATTGGAGGATATTGTGGAGGAATCCAAGAGGCTGGCGGAAGCTGGATTTAAGGAGATAGTGCTTACCGGAATACATGTGGCCTCCTATGGGAAGGACCTTAAGGATGTGGATCTATTGGCGGTGGTAGATAGGGTTGCGGAAGTTCGAGGGATTGAGAGGATTCGCTTAAGCTCCATGGAGCCTAGGATGGTAGATGAGGAGTTTATGAAAAGGGCGGTGGCGAATGGAAAGCTATGTGATCACTTCCATTTGTCGTTGCAAAGTGGAAGCGATAAGGTCTTGAAAAGGATGAATAGGCGATATACTACTGGGGAGTTTAAGAATATAGTGGAGCTTATTCGAAGGTATATGCCGGAGGCTGGAATTACCACTGACATAATAGTTGGATTTCCCGGGGAGACGAAGGAGCAGTTTGAGGAGAGCTGCCAATTTGTGAAGGATATAGGCTTTTCCCGGGTTCATGTGTTTAAATATTCCCCCAGGAGAGGGACTCCTGCGAGTGAGTTTGAGGATCAGATCCATGGAGATGTAAAGAATAGGCGAAGCGAGAGACTTATATCCTTAAGCCAAGAGGTAAGCCAAAGCTTTATAGATAGATATATTGGCCAGGTGGTGGAGGTATTGTTTGAAGAGGAAAGCAGAGGAAACAAGGGCTATATGGAAGGATATACCACCAATTATATTCGGGTTAAGGCCAAGGGGTGTCATGATATATCGGGCGAAATATTACCTGTTAAGATAATGGGTAAGGAAAACAATATTTTAATAGGGAAAATAGAGGAATTTTAGTTTCTATGTAGAATAGATTATATATAGGGATAAGAGGGGGTGAAAAAGTGGGTGATTGCCTATTTTGTAAGATAATAGACAAGGAGATACCGTCTGAAATCCTATATGAAGATGATAGCGTAATAGCCTTTAAAGATGTCAATCCCCAGGCACCTATTCATATACTAGTAATACCCAAGGAGCATATAGAGTCTGCAAGGGATATAGATAAGGATAATTGTCATGTAATTGGACATATATTTGCAGTTATAAGGGATTTGGCCAAGGAATTGGGACTTGATGAGGATGGCTATCGGGTGGTTAACAACTGTGGCAAACATGGAGGACAGACCGTCTCCCATATACACTTCCACATACTAGGTGGACGTCAATTATCGTGGCCACCGGGCTAATGGGCGGTTGCAGAAAGATTTAAACTAATGTATAATTACAGGGTATTACATTTTACCCATGAGACATCGGTTGGCATGCTCTTGCAGTGGAAGAGGGGAGGGAAAAGTCGATGCCGGAGATCAAGATTGGAGAAAACGAGTCTCTAGATAATGCATTGAGAAGGTTTAGAAGGCAGTGTGCTCGTTCAGGCGTTCTTTCCGAGGCTAGAAAGAGGAAGCATTATGAAAAGCCTAGCGTAAGGCGTAAGAAGAAATCGGAGGCAGCTAGGAGAAAGAGAGCAAGACATAGATAATATTAAGTATAGATAAGAAGGTGAATTTATGTCCCTTAAGGATAAGCTTATGGAGGATTTAAAGGATTCCATGAGGAATAAAGATACCGTTAAGAAAAATACCATCACCATGGTGAGGGCAGCTATTAAACAGAGAGAAGTAGATGAGAGAAAGGAACTGGATGAAGAAGATATTTTGGATATAATTTCCAAGCAGGTTAAGGAACGAAATAATGCAATAGAGGAATTCGAAAAAGGGGATAGGCAAGATTTGGTAGATACTACCAAAAAGGAAGTGGAGATATTGCTTGGCTATCTACCAGAGCAACTTACGGAGGAAGAGATAGAGGAATTGGTGCAGGAGACAATAGAAGAAGTGAATGCTAAATCCATGAAGGATATGGGTGCTGTGATGCAATCCATAATGCCAAAGGTTAAGGGCAAAGCAGATGGTAAAACGGTTAATAAAATAGTAAGACAGAAGTTACAATAAAAACCTGGGCTTAAATCCAGGTTTTTATTGTATGTGTGCTCAGCATGGGCACAATCTAATGGGTGAAAGTCCCTAGTCTGCCCTAGTAGTGGGAAGTAATATATTAGGC
>DUNJ01000002.1 GCA_012839395.1 Tepidimicrobium sp. | reverse complement strand
TTCGTTGGAACGTCTAGCCTTTTCACATATTTGTGACTATTATATAATTTAACACATATAACAAGTATTATGCGCAATAGGACAAGCAGGTGATAAAAATAGATGGATTAACAAGTAAAGAAAGGAGAATGAGAATGGATGCCAAAGAACTTAGACACTTTTTAGAAAAGGTAATGATGACTATAAATAATGAAATAGACAACATAGCAGATGATGATTTAAGAGATGAATTAGAGCAATTAGTCTTAAATATAGAAGATACACGCAACTATATAAGATTTAATTTTGAGGAGGAAGATTAATGGCTAAGAGAAAAGAACCTTGTAAATGGAGATATAAAGGTATATGCAGACATGGTGGGAGTAAGTGGTACAACGATAGAGTAACTGGGGATAAAAAAGAAAGATGCCAGGAATGTGAAAAGTACGAAAAATAAGGGATGGGAAAAACCATGGAAGGTATAAGAAAGGAAATAGGGGAGGTGAAGTAAATGACAAACTTTAAAAGTCAATATAAATTCATGGAATGGCTAAATGAGAAGGTGGAGGAATAGCTATGAAATTATGCATAGACTGTCCAAACAGAACCATAAATTGTCACAGTTATTGCAAATACTACATCGAATTTAGAAAAGAAAAGCTAAAGGAATATGAAGAAAATACGACTAAAGGGGAGTATGAAAATTATACAGCTGAAAAGTTATGGAGGGAAGGGAAACGAGAATAATATCAGCAATAATAATTTCAATACTATTCTTCATCAATATATTCGAAAAAAACACACTAAATCAAATTGAAGGCTGGTTACGTATTATAGCACTAATTTTAATGAATAGAATTTTATAAAAAGGAGGAATGAAAAATGAAAAAGCATAAAAAACTTAAAGAATACTATGGATCAGAACAAATGAAATACAACAGAAAAAGAATGCAACTACAAAAGGTAGAAGATGCAATTGAGGAGTTTTTAAGAGACAACTCTGAACATTTTGTTGATTTAGAAAAGCTAGGTTGTGAAGTAGTAGAAGCTTTAGACTTCACTATTATCAGATTGGAAAATGAACTAACACAAAAGGAGGAATGAAAAATGGGAGCACTAGAAGCTTTGAAGGTAGTCTTTACTGCAACAATAGCTTTAACTTTAGTGGTAGTAGGAATATCAGGCATATGCCTAATCTACACCTTAAGGAGGGAAGAAGTTGAAAAATAAATGCGAAGATAAAATCAACATCTACTGTAGACAAGCCATAACCTACAAAAAATACGCACAATATCGGGAATGCAATAAATATTGTTTAGAGTGTTTAGAACCTTGCGGAAATATTTGTAAAATTGCTTTAGATATAAACGAAGAAAGAGCATACAGATAGGAGGGATAAAAAATGCTTAAAGCTATAATAAACTGGATCAGAAAGTTATTTGGGTGTTTAAGCAAAGAAAAAGGGGAAGAAAAGAGAGAAGAGTTTATAACTATAGGGGATCTAATCCCTATAGAAATTAAAATAAAACTATATGAGATGGTGAGTTGAGATGGAAAGGTGTTGGGAGAACGGTTCTGGGTGTCATGACCCAACGGCTACAACAGTTATAGAAAATGAGTCTAAAAGAAATAAGGAAATCCATGACACTATAAATGAAATTAAAAATATTTTAAAAGATAAGGATTTAGTATTGATAGAACGGATTAAATTGAAGGATAAGCGAACTAAGAAAATTTATAGATAGTTGAAGATAGTGTTATTTATGTGCAATAGAAAGGAGAATGAAAATGATAGGTAATACTCATACAGATTATAATTATAGAGGCAGAGTATATAGGCATAAGGCAATTGAGAAACAAATACAAGAAGATATTAAAATAATGGTTCATTCTTTAATGAGGTCAGATAGAAGAAGATTAGTTATAGAAAAGGCTAGTGATGTGGTGTATGCAGATGGTAGCAAAATAGATTACTATGATGGATATTCGAGTTGCAAAAGTGGTTTAAAGAAATATTGTCCTGCAAGTAGAAAGAAATGGGCAGGTTATATTGAAGAATATGATGAAGAAGACAAAGAATGGTACAGACCATATAGATTACTATCAGAAAGTGAATTCGGAGTATATTTAGAAGTATTAAACTTTTATTTTGGTAGACAGGTACAATTCCCGGCAGTTTTATAGTTGTTTATACAAGTAAATTACGAAAGGGGTTAAACAGATGAAAATCAAAGATGTTATTAAACAATTGGAAAGTTTAATCGATGATAGGAAAAGTTTCTTTGAAGTTAATGGAGATGATCAGATATTCAGAGATGATGCTAAAGCCCTGGAAAAAGCCATAGAAATCATAGAAAGACAGATAATCAAGGATGAACTTCAGATGTACGGAAAAATTTGGATCAACATGGAATATCATCAACAAGCATTAGACAGGCTTAAAAATGCTATAGATTTTAATGAATATCAAAGATTAGCACAAAGAACCTCAAATACTAGATGTAGTACAACCAAATTAGTAAATGGAGTTATGGGGTTAAATGGTGAAGCTGGAGAATGTATAGATATAGTTAAGAAATGTGAATTTCAAGGTCACGATTTAGATATAAACAAGTTAGTGGATGAAGTTGGGGATGTACTTTGGTATATAGCTGAAATATGCACTGCGTTGAATGTAGATATGTCAGAGGTGGCAGAAAAAAACATAGAAAAATTAAAACAGAGGTATCCGGATGGGTTTGAAAGTGAAAAATCCATAAACAGGAGGGAATAAGAATGTTAATCGCACAGGAGAACCTATTCAGTCTCATAGATAAAGGATTTTGCTTTGACAAAGATATTAACAATATAGTTGACATGCTAGATGAGATAGCATGAAAGAAGAAAAATAAGGTAAAGGAAGATGATTTAATGAAGGTGAAAGTAAGTGTTAATGAATTTCTTGCATTTAGGATAAATCAGGAGGATATAGAGGATATGTCAGACATAGAGATAGAAAGATATATAGCTGATAGAGTAGTTGATGAAATAACAAACAATGGGTTAATTAACTGGACTTGGGAAATAGCGGATTAAGCCAATACTGAATAGAGTTAGAGAAGGGAGATTGAGTAACAATGATAAAAATAACTATTGGCTTTTTTGTAGGGGTATTTGTATCTTGGGTAAGTGTGATGATTGGTATAGAGCAGCAAACGTATAAGCAAATAAAAAAGGAAGAGTTATATGATGAGATTTTAAATGAGAGGAATTTTTACAAGAAGTTCTATGAAAGAGAATTCCATAAATACAATAGTGGCCATTAAAGGAGGGGTTAAGGGTGCACAAAATTAAAATTCAAGAAAGAATAAAATATTTAGAAATTCTACTTGATGAAATTTATGCAGAACACGCAGATATAGAGGGAAGAATATTAGACTTAGAAGGGGACTTGTTCTATTTAGAAAATGAGGAGGCTGGTATTATAAAGGAAATAAAAGATTTAAAGACTAGGTTATCTAATATGGTGGTAAGTGAAGTAGATGATACTTTAACAGGTGATGAGTTTAGAGATGCTTTTATAAAGTGCTCCTGGTTTTGCAGAAGGCAAGCAGTACTTGATGATGTTGTGCCCTATTGGTATGAACATATTAGAATTACAAATAGCCGGCTAGTTGGATCGGATGGGTACAGGGCGATAAGCATAAAGTGTGATAGTATCCCAGAGAACTTGAAAAATACCTATATTAGGTGGGATGTTAGAAACAACTTTACAGAGAATGCTAATCCAACATCGATTGTTGGGGCAAGTAACTATCTAAAAACCTTGGATAAACTTATGCAACAGTATAACGATAACAAGATATTACTCATAAATGAAAGCAAATTCAAAGAAATGTTTTATCATGAAAGTAGGAAACAATCAGATAAAAACATAATAATCTTAAAGCTTCTAGGTGTAAAAGTTGCATTTAATCAGGACTATTTAGAAACAATGTTAAGGGCATTTAAAAATATGGATATAGAGGTATATTGCCCAGAGTGTTGGCATGAACCGATAATGATTAGAAGTCAATATCAGAGTGCATTACTGCTTCCTATGCGATTATAGACGGCGTATTCACATTAAGGAGGGGTTAAGGATGTGCAAAAAAGAACAAGTAATAGAGGATTTATTGGCAGAAAATAAAAATCTAAAACAAGAAAACTTTGAGTTGAAATTATACAGGAAAGCCCTACACAAGTGGGACAACCTTCAAGTACTCATGTTATTTGAGGAGATGGCAGAGCTACAAAAAGAAATATGTAAAAACATCAGGAGGCAACATCCGACAGTGCCTCCATATTGGAGAGAGGAAAAAGAAATGTGCTTAATGCCTGAGTAGAGATGACAGCAGTACGTAACATATATGGGGTGATTAGATGAAATTTAAATGTGAGATAGATAAAATTAACACTTTAAAAAAGGGAATGAAAATAACTCTAGCAATAAGTGAGGACAACACCTTTGAAGTGATGAAAAATATTTACAACTTCCTAGACAAACCTATTACAATAGAAATGCTCATAGATGAGAAGGAGCAATTAGAAAGATTAAGATGGATAACCAATGAGCAGAGGAGAAAAATATTTGCACTGATAAAAGATATAGCTAAACATACAGGAGAAGAAAAAGAAAACTTAAGGGAGAAGGTGACTCAATCATTTATACAAGCAACAGGGCATGAGCCATTTAGTCTAAGTGATTGTAGTAAAGAACTAGCAACAGACTTTATAGAATACTTAATAATGTTAGCCTTCCAAGTGGGAGTGCCATTAAGCGAAAATCCAATAGAAGGTATGGATGATGATAGCATTGAAAGATACCTAAAGCTATGTATAAGGCAGAGGAAATGTTGTGTATGTGGCAGAGATGCGGAAATACATCATGTAGACACAATAGGAATGGGTAGAGACAGAACCAAGGTAGATGATACAGGTTACAGAAAGATGGCACTATGCAGAGCACATCATATGGAATACCACCAAATAGGGCAAGAAGACTTTGAAAACAGATATCATGTATATGGAGTATAGGAGGTAGACATGCAGATAAAAGAAAAGTACTACAAGAAGGTAGAATACCTTCTATATAACTACAATATGTTTAAGATAGCAATAGATAATATAGAAAGTCAGATAGACTTCCTAGAAAAAAGCAAAGACATAAGGGATATATCAGCAATAAAATATGATGAACCAGCAATAAGTAAAACATATAAATTTAGTAGTATAGTAGAAGACAAGGCATTAGGAATAGGGGAAAAGATCCACTATCTAGAGAGAAGTATTGGGAATATGCAGAGTAGGGTAAACAGTATAGACAACGCAATGGGAGGACTCACAGAGATAGAAAGAACAGTCATCACAGAGAAGTATATCAAAGGTAAACAGTGGTGGCAGGTAAGTGGTGTAGTTAGGTACAGTGAAAGACATTGCAGGAACATAAGAACAGACGCAATTAAAAAGTTAGCTATAGGAATATTTGGGGAAGGGGTAATAGAGACACAATCTTAATATGTTCCACATTATTGCCACATTTAACCAGAAAACTGTTATATAATCTATAATAGATAGAAAAATATCTAAATGACATGTGTCTCATAACAAAACAGCTTCAAAAGGAATACGCAAGAACTAGAGAGTCCACTTCATCCCCCAATAAGTGGGCTTTTTAGTACAAAAAATATTTAAATGCTAGTAAGATTAATCCAAGATAAAAGAGTACCTAAATCATCATACCTAAGAGAGATAAGCAGGTGATAGAATGGATCTTCAAGGGAAATACGCCTTTATTAGTCACCCATATAGTCAGTCACCAGAGAAAAACAAAAAAAGGGTAGAAAAGGCATGTAAATACTGGATTAAAAAAGGGGTAGTACCAATATCCCCATTGCACCTATTTTCTTTTTATAGCAATGATAATCAAAGAGATAAAATAATGGAATACTGTTATAGAATGATTTGTAGTGTAGATATAGTGTTTGTCTATGGAACAAGTGAAGGCTGTAGACTAGAAGAAGAATTTGCAAGGAAGATAGGCAAGCCAGTATATACATATTACAAAAAGAAAAGAAAGCCTAATTATGTAGAATGCAAATATCTAATGCGGGAAAATAAGGGAGTACATATGTAATTCTATCCAGACGGTGGAGCAACCTAACAAAACATTGATAAATAGCCAAAGTAAAAAATGGAAATACCCTCTTATATTTGATATAATAAAGGCAAATTTAAGGGAGGGGATTGTATATGGTTTGGAATAAAATTAAAGATGGTGCTAAGGATCTAGCAGGTAAGGGACTAGATGTATCT
>DUNJ01000240.1 GCA_012839395.1 Tepidimicrobium sp. | reverse complement strand
TTACAGTTTGCACCCCTAGTGGAACCCGACTCGACATTTGTAAGGCGGCAGCGGCTAAAAAGATCAATGTGCTTGTAGAAAAACCTTTGGACATTACGAGCGAACGGTGCCAAGAGATTATTGAAGTGTGTGAAAAGGAAGGAGTAAAACTAGGAACCATTTTCCAATTGAGATTCACACCGGTATTTCAACGCTTAAAAGAGGCCGTAAATCAAGGGCGCTTTGGCAGACTGATTCTTGGAAATGCACAGACGATCTGTTTTAGACCCCAGTCATATTACGATAGCGGTGGTTGGAGAGGGACGTTAGCCCATGAAGGAGGAGGCGCCCTAATGAACCAGGGGATTCATAGCGTAGATCTTCTTCTGTGGATAATGGGTGATGTAGTGAACGTGGATGCTTATGCGGGAACACTTACTCACAACATTGAAGTGGAAGATACGGTCACCGCGGCCGTAGAATTCGCCAACGGAGCTATGGGTTCGATTCAAGCTACAACTTCAGTACTCTATGGGATTGACAAAAGACTAGAGATTTATGGGGAGAAAGGCACTGTGATCATTGACGGTGAGACAGTTGTCAAATGGGATTTCGAAGATGGTTTTCCCCTGCAATTAGTTGATGAGGAAAGAATTCAGTTGAGTGCATCCAGTCCATTAATTGAGGATGTTAAAGGACATCGCGACCAGATTGGCGACATGGTTGATGCCATACTGGGGGATCGGGAGCCGGCCGTTTCAGGTAGAGAAGGAAAGAAGGCTGTTGATTTAATCTTGGCCATCTATAAATCTGCGGGAATGATCTAAGTTCGATCGACATGGTGGTTTACATTGGACTAGGTGATTGCACTAGGCTAACGTTTCTTGTGAATATTTTACGGCATAGCTCTGGATATTATCAGTAGTTTACTGGTTCTATACCTGACTAGTTGTGGGTTACATCTGGTTCAATGGTCCAGTTTCCGGAGCGGACATAGGTTGGGAAACTGGACTCCACCCATCCACAATCACGTACATTGTTGCATCGTTAATGGATGAAGGATTAGTGGAAGAAGAAGGAGAGACACAATGAAAAGTCTGTTTAGTGTTAAGGATAAAGTGATAGTCATCACTGGAGGCACTGGAGTTTTGGGTAGTGCTATAGCAAAAGGTTTGGCACAATTGGGTGCAAGGATCGCTGTGATTGGAAGAAGTGTTGAGAGAAGTGATAAGTTAGTTGATGAAATTCGCAAGACCGGGGGCACTGCCATTGGTGTACAGGCTGACGTCCTAGATAAGGAACTCTTGTTCCAGGCCCGTAATGAGATCTTAACACGTTATGGAACTGTAGATGTACTAATCAATGGTGCTGGAGGTAATCTAAAGGGGGCCACAACAGGTGTCGACCTATCCTTTTTTGATCTGCCTGAAGCTGACATAAATCAGGTGTTTCAACTTAACCTAATGGGTACTCTGCTTGCTTCGCAAGTTTTTGGGGAAGTCATGATCGAGAAAGAACAAGGTGTTATATTAAATGTATCATCTATGGCGGCCATCCAACCGTTGACTAATGTTGTTGGCTACGGAGCTGCAAAAGCGGCCATCAATAATGTCACCCAGTGGCTCGCAGTTCATATGAATTTACATTATTCGCCAGATATTCGGGTGAACGCGATCGCACCAGGGTTTTTCTTGACGAAACAAAATCGCTTTCTATTGACAGACGAAGAAGATGGTACCCTCACGGAACGGGGGAAGACAATTTTAGCACACACTCCGATGAAGCGCTTTGGTGAACCTTCGGATTTAGTTGGGACAATCGCTTGGTTGATTTCCGATGCAAGTAAGTTTGTGACTGGGATCGTTGTTCCTGTAGACGGTGGTTTTTCCGCCTTCTCCGGGGTCTAATGGGGGATGTTCGATGCAGGTAGTTGGTTTAGAAGTAAGCACGTCATCAGCAAAAGCGATCTTGTTTTCCCAATCTGGGGAGGTCATTGGAGAGTGTACACAAGAGGTTCTTGCCAAGTAACCCCGGAG